>RPQK01000238.1 GCA_003819755.1 Acidobacteriota bacterium
CACTGGTCATGGGCATCCCCAACGGCGGTTCGCTCGGAGGTGCGGTCCCGTTTGCCCTGCGCAGCTATCTCTACGCGGCCTATGCACAGGACGACTGGAAGGTGAACCCCAGGCTCACGCTCACCCTCGGCGTTCGGTACGAGCTTGAGAAGCCGTGGACGGAACGGTATAACCAGCTGTCCTATGGATTCGATTACACATCCCCGAACCCCGTTCAGGTGCCCAACCTGCCACTGAAAGGCGGTTTGGTGTTTGCGGGTGTCAACGGCGTTCCCCGAAAACAGGGCAAGACCGATTACAACAACTTCGGACCCCGTTTCGGATTCGCCTACAGCTTCAACGACAAGACGATCGTGCGGGGCGGTTACGCACTGTTCTACCAGAGCAACCTGGGGAACATGGACTGGAACATGCGGATCCCGGAGACTTTCAACACGGATCTCACATACATCGGTACCGCGCCCGACGGTGTCCGGCCGAACACCACGCTCATGAATCCCTTCCCGGCTGGCATCCCGGCCCTTACCGGCAGTAGTCTCGGACTGGCCACCCGCCTGGGCGAAAGCATCGCCTTCTGGGCGCCCGACCGCGTGCTTGCGTATAACCAGCAGTGGTCCCTGGGCGTGCAGAGGCTCCTTCCGTGGCAGATGAAGTTCGACCTCTCGTTTGTCCGGATGCTCAGCGTCAAAGGGATGGAAGAGTTCGATCTCAACGAGAAACCGGACAAGTACCTGGCTTTGGGGAAGGCCGAGAACGATATGGTGCCGAATCCGTTCTACGGCATCCTGCCACCGACCACCAGCCACGGGTCGAATAAGACGATTATGCAGAAGAATCTGTGGGGTGCCTACCCGCAGTTCAAGAGCATCACGCAGGAGGGAACCAACTCTCAGACGGTCGTTTATCACGCGGTTCAGCTTGGAATTGATAAACGCTTCTCAAATGGTTTTCAGTTCCTGACGAACTACACCGGTTCCAAGAAGATCGAAAACAACCTGACGAGTCTGGTCAACGTCCGGCATTATCGGTCGATTTCGAGTGGCGATCGTCCCCACTTGTTTAACTTCGCCGCGGTCTACGAGCTGCCGTTTGGCCAGGGAAAGAGCCTTCTGAATGGCAAAGCTTTGGCCGACAAGTTGTTCGGCGGATGGATTGTGAGCTCGGTCTTCGGATACTCCGCTGGTAAGCCGCTGTCGATCTCAGACGCGAACGGCCGGCCGATTCGCATCAAGGATCCAAGCAAGAGTGGCGCGATAGCCAATCGAAGAGGGGACCTGGTGGACGCCGCCGGCAACATCCTAAACCCCTACTTCGACATCACCGCCTTCCAGTCGCTGCCTACACAGTACATGGTCTCGGCTGAAGTGCCCTACTTGTCGGAGCTCCGCGCGCCGAGCTTCAGGCATCTTGACATGTCCCTGATTAAGCGGTTCCGAATTTGGGAAAGCGTCATGTTTGACGTCCGGGCCGACGTGGCCAATGTCCTGAACACGCCTCAGTGGGGCGCCCCAGGAACCAGCATGGCCACCAAGAACACGTTCGGCGTTATCCGCGACGTGGTGGGTGGCAACCGCACCATCCAACTCTCCTTCCGCGGCGTTTTCTAAAAAAGGTGGTCCACGAACAGACACGAACCGATCGTGTCTGTTCGTCGACGAATTACTGCTGGAGAATCCGATGTACGTCAGACTGCTAGTCCTCGTCTGCCTGACTCTCACTTGCCGGGCGGACGATCGCTATCTTGAAGTCGTCCAAGCCTTCGTCGACACTATGATCGAAAAGGGGACGGATCGCTACGGGCCGGTCCATTCCCCGCTTTTCGCTGCAATGCTGGATCTCGATCGCATGTCCCTGCCTGTGGTCCCGCTGCCCGACAAGTATTACGAGGGATGCCGAAGCGGGATGTGCGAAGTCCTCGGTTTTGGCATCCCGGATCCCCCGGTCGGTATCCGGCCGACCGACCGGTCACCTGCGGGAAACAATCTCGAGCACGACATCATGCTGCTTCGCACGATGTTCGCGCTCAGCAAGGTCACAGGGGACCAGAAGTACGCTCGACACGCCAATCAATACCTGAGCTTCTGGCTGGCCAATTGTCAAAGTCCGGCAACCGGACTCATGGCGGCTGGAGAGCACATGTGCTGGGATTTTGTGCGTGAAAAGCCCCACGGAAATCTCTACGAGTTCTATCGGCGCTTTCCCCTGTACGACCAGATCTACGCGATCGATCCCGCACGCGCCCTTCGCAACGCGGACGCCCTCTGGCTGTATCAGATCGGGAACCGGAAAGTGGGCGACTTCAGCCGGCATTCGGGGTGGGAGACGTACGCTCCAGATATCGGAGCGGCCTACCCCCGGCATGCGGGCTTTTACATCCGGGCGTACGCGAACGCCTACGTCCAAAGCCGCGACCCGAAGTACATCAGAAGGGCCGAGGTGTTAATCGAGAGCCGAACAGGACGCAAAGTTGCGGAAACGAGCCAGCTGGTCGAGCCCGGTGCTTTTCAACCGGAGCACTCGACTGATCCGGCTTTGCGCGCTTCTCTCTGGGAAGCCGCCCAGCTTATTCCCGAGCGTCGAGCTGCTTGGGAGGCGTTGGTTCGTGAACTCGACGATGCCGCTTTTCGAGAGAGTCCGTCGGGCCATCCGGAGCGAAAGTCAGCTCCCGTAAGCGCCTCGAAATTCTCCGCTAAACATGCCGGGATGGGGACTAATGGGCGAAGGCTGGTAACGTCCGGAGGAACGCGAGCGCTCAGCACCACGTTGAGCCCGGTGTGGGAAATGAGCTATGGCAGCAACGGAATGCCAGGCGCCGCCCTGCTCGACCTCACGAGGTACCAGCAGACAGGGGACAAACGCTTTCTTCAAGCTGCCCTGGAAACGGGCGGCCTCCTCCTTCAGGAGGGACTTCCCACACAACGCGAGGATTTGTGGCCTGGCGCGTGCGGGCAGGTAATTTCGCTCCTCCTGGGCCTCTCTGAGGACCCCGGAGTCCCGGTCGAGAGAAGGACACGGTTCGAGTCTCTCGCCGTGGAGGTGGCGGACATGGCGGTTGGTCTCTTCCGGAAAAACGGGCTGTTTCGAGCTGACGGCAACGCCGGGCATTACGAGGCGATCACCGGCTCCGACGACCTGTTGTGGTCGCTGCTCCAGCTTCACTGTCACCTGAACCACCCCCCCGACAGGCTGGGGCATATAGACGTCAATTGGTAGGACTTCTCTCTGTCTCTCCAGGACTTCTCCTGGTCTCTCGATCTCTGCGCGGAACATTTCGCGCAGAGACCGAGAGACGCCGTTAGCCCGCGGGAAATGGCTCGAGGGGATTCACCGCGACCGGCTTAGGTGGAAGGGGGACGACCAGCCGCTTCAAGCCGGGCGCCTGACCGATTTCCGCCCTGTCAGCGAAGACCCTCAGCCCGCTTCCTCGTCCATACTTCTTCCCGGTGCGGTCGTAAAGAATCGTGAGGTCCCGGTCGTGGTAGCGCACGCGATCAAGGCAGAAGTACTCGATCTCCCCCTCCGGGACGAGCGGATTGATTTCAACCAGGTCGTCCGGCCGGGGCCGCAGGCCGACAAACCCCGTGATAACCAGATCGTTGTACGTGGAGTGGTTGTAATCTCGCCCGCGGTCTTTGCCCCCTTTGGCCGTGTGCCGTTCCTCGCTCATCGCGTGAAGTTCCCTTCGAGCAATCCACTCGCCGGTCTGCGGGTCCAGATCCTCGTCGATAAAGGGAATCGTGTGGCCGTTGGGCAGCTTGAGCTGCTGGGATCTGGTGTACACGTGAAGAAGTTTCAGGAAGTCGGCCTTGGTGACGTATGACTGCTGGTAGTTGTTCAAGAGGTTGGCCAGGGCAGTGAGTGTCTGCGCGGTGGCGAAAGGCCATGATGGCCCGTTCCAGACGCACTGTTTGGGGTTTTCCGCCATGAACTTCGGGTGACGCTGTTCGGCAGTCGTCGGACCGTAGGGCGCATAGAATCCTTCCGGGTCCATTAGTTGCTTCCATGCGATTTCTCGCCCCGGGCGGGGCAGGTTGAAGTACCAGGGAAGATACCCGACGAGTTCCCGGACGTCGACAGGCTTCCGCCGGTCCCCTCGCGGGACTGTCTTGTAAAACTCGGCGGCCGGGTCCCACAGGTACTCCTCGACCAGGGCTTGAACCTTGGCTGACTTCGCGCGAAACTCGACGGACTCGTCCGGCTTGCCTGCCCATTGGGCAATCTCAGCGACAGCGATCGCGTCGCCGTACATGTAACTGTTGATGGTTGGCCGATGGCCGCTGCCCCCGATCGAATACTCCATGCCGTCGCGGTCATCGATTTGCCAGAAGAGGCCGTTGGGATCCCGGTGACTTTGTTCCCAGCTTCTGAAGTTGGCGCTCAGGTGTGGAAACAGTTCGATTGCGAGACGTCGGTCCCCGGTCACCAGCGTGCGAGCCCTGATCGAGTCTGCAACCCAGAAGCTGTAGCGCCTCGGTTCGCCGGCGGCGAACCAGAAACGGGAGTAGTCGTCCAGATACTTCGGATCGCGAATCCAGCGGCCCTCGTAGAAATGATGGCCGGCGGCACAAGAAATGCTGTTGTACCTGCCCGCATGGCGAACCGGGGGCAGGAACTCGGTGATGATGAAGCCGACCGGTGTCTGTTTGACGTGCTTGCGAAACGTCCACCATCGGAAGTAGTACATCCGCTCGATTTCCTTGTCGGAGCTCTCGAAGAGCGGAGTGTTTTCCCGGAGCCATTTCCAGGCCGACCTGTTGTCGATAGCGTTGATGATCTCTTCTCGACCGTTGCGGTTGAACTCGGCTGCATAATGCTCGAAGCTCCGAGGGGCCAGAACGGGCACCCATCGAGGGGTGGTCGTCATTACAGCCGCCTGGAGCGGCAAAACGCCGATGATCAGAAAGTAAACCAGGCAGGCTCTCATTCTGCAGTTCCTCACGATGCTCGTCCCCAATCCTGCCGAATCGGGGGACTGTCCCCCCGATCAAGTCGAATGACTCTACCGCGCAAATACAAAGTCGGATGCGGTGAACGGCAGAAGAATGACCAGTTGCGCGGAATTCTACTTCTCGCCGAGTCGGAAGGGCAAGAATACACGAACCTTTGCAGCAAGAATCGTTCTCGCTGGAAGCCCGGCCGGCTAAAGCTGATATTTCTTAATTCGTCAACCGGCGCCCAGGCGCCTCGTCACTGTCACGAAGTACACCCGGGCGACTCCCTGTCCCCGAACCTGGATATAGTCTACCTATTACCGGCTCTACCTCGTGCCAATGGTTTCGAACCCGACATGATGCTGAAGGGCGGTTCCCGCCCGAACTGAGCAGAACGCCGTCGCGAGGCTCGAGGTGGCTCGTCCGCAGTCGTGATATGCCAAAAACTTAACATATCCGCCGGCAACAGAGTCTATAATGGCTCGACCAGGGGGAGTCTTGTTGCTGGCGCCCCAACCTCGTTGGGCACCAAAAAGGGTGGTGCAATGCGTTCTCGCTTTCAATCTGCTCGCACGGTCCTGATCCTTGCCATCGCTGCAATCTTGCCGCTGTTCGCGGGAGTCAACTACTGGACGGGCGGAGGGCCGGAAGGCGGCGAGGTCGGGCTTTTCGCTTTTGCGCCGGCCGCGCCTTCAATCGTCTATGCCGTCGTCCCTGGCGGAGTTCTGTTCAAGAGCACTGATGCCGGTTCGAGTTGGCGCATGATCTCGCACGAGGGCTTCCGCCATCTCGGCCAGCCGCTGGTTGTCGCCCCCAACGACCCGTCCACCGTCTACGCCGTCAGCAGTACTCGGGGGTTGCTAAAGACAACCGACGGCGGCACGACTTGGAGACTTCTTTTTCCCTTTCGCCGAACCGCACGCTACGGCTTGGCGACAAATCCGAACAGGCCCGAGTACGTCTACGTCGTCGAAGGAGACCTGGACGGCAGGCCTCTCAGTCTGTTAATCAGTACCGACGCAGGAACGAGCTGGGACCGCAAGTCTTTCCCAACCGGGGTAAACGGCCTTGAAGCGCTGAGTGTCACAGGAAGCAACCCGCAAGTTATCTACGCACTCGCCGCCCGTCTCCTGAGCGACTCCACTCAACGTCTGTTTCTCAGGAGCACGGACGGAGGATCGACCTGGGTGCAAGGGACTCTGCCCCCCATTTCGATGATAGAAGTCGATCGGGCGGACAACCGGATCATCTACGGCGCCCACTCGCGTGAAATCTGGAGATCCACAAATGGCGGCGATACCTGGGCGGTTAGCCTGGACCTGCCGTCGATCAGTGGCGTTTTGATAAGGATCGATCCGGGAAAACCCGGCCGGGTTTACGCAACGGCAGCGAACGCACTGTACCGAACCGAAAACAGCGGCGTAACTTGGGAGTTGGTTAAACCCATCGAGCTGCGCACTTTCATGGTGTTGGGAAACGGAATTCTCCTCGGCTCTACCAATACCCGGGTCGTGAAATCTGTCGATGGAGGTTCGTCGTGGTCTGATTCGGTCGCAGGAATGGCAGGGGTAAACGTAATAGATAAGGTATTCCCCGTTTTTGCGGGCGATGGGAAGATTGTCTACACCTACACCTCATGGAGCGAGTTTTTCAAGAGCACCGACCGGGGAGGCAGCTGGACGGAGATCAAGACGCCCTCCGGCAAGGTAAGAGCGGCGCAAAGCCGGCCGGGAGTTCTTTACACCGTCAATCAGAGCTTCACATTCTACCGAAGCGATGACGACGGCGCGAACTGGACACAGTTGTATCAGTTTGACTCCGGACTGGAGGACGTCGACGTCCTGGTCTCGCCATACAACGAGAACCGGATCTACGCGACACTGACGCATCGGTTCGTCGGAGGCCCATGGGGTTTTGGGACGTATGACACCTACCTTGCCAGCACCGACGGCGGCAAGACTTGGACCGAAGCGAAAGGGCTTCCGGCCGCTTTTCACCCGACCATCCCTGATACGTGGTGGACAGTTACCAACCATGTTCTGAAAACGACGGACAACGGGGCAACCCTGCAGCAGCTCACCGCATTCCCGGACTCGGTTGGAGGCGTTCTCCGAGTCAATCCGCAGAATCCGGGCGTCCTTTACCTGGGCAGCTCCAAAGGCCTGCACCGAAGCACGAATGGAGGAAGCGACTGGCAGCCGACCGGGCTGCAGAACTATGCGTGGACATTCGATCTCGACCCGGAGAAGCCATCCAGGCTGCTCGCCTTTACTTCGAAGAGCACCGATCTAGTCGATCCTGACGGGAACCATTACCTGCAAACCGAGAACGCGGTCCTGAAAAGTGAAGACCATGGAGATACGTGGTCTCCCTTCGACGAGGGCCTTCTATTTTCGAGCAGCAGCTGGCCCCCTCCGGTTTTGGCCTTCGGAAAAGGCCACTCAGCCTACCTCGCTAACGGGGGGCCGAGGGGAGGTCTCTACTCGATCGTCGTCGACGATTCGCTCTTTTACCCGCAGGTGACGTCCGCGGCTACGGGCCTTTTCACCGGCCTCGCGTTCGTTAATCTGAACGGCTCATCGGTCCAAGCCTCGGTTCAGGCCCGCTCTCAAGACGGCTCGGTCATACAGATGGCAGGAATGACAAATCCTGCAACGGTGACGGTGTCGTCCGGGTACCAGTGGGTTAGCCTGGCAGCGACGACCTTCGGGTCCGCTTTCGAAAAGGAGCCAGTTGAGGGATGGGCGAGGATTAGCGGCCTGCAGGGCGAGACGACCTCGTTCTTCTCGATGGGGTGCCCGGACCTCGACTCTCTTGACACCGCGGACGTCGGTTCGCGGACCATGATGTCCTTTGTCTTCCCGGAGATAACGGCGAAGGCTTCGGACACCCGTCTGCGGATCGCAAACCCGAATGATTCGCCGGTCGAGATAACCCTAACCCTGCTTGGAGCTGACGGCAAGCCGCTTGGCCAACCGGCCTCGAGAACCATTGCCGCGAGCGGGGTACTGATTGAGTCGCTTTCGGAGATGTTCGGAAGCCTGCCTACACCAGAGACGTATGTTCGAGTCCAAGGCGGTCTTCCTGTTGTCCCGCTGGAGCAGATCGGCGACGCCCACGTCTCAATCGCCGCGTTGCACGGACAAGATCGTGGGACAACCCGTTTGTACAGCCCGCAGTATGCAGTCGGCGAGGGTGACGTCATGTCGGAGGTTTCGATCATCAATCTGGACCGGTCGGAGGGGCAGGTCGAGGTGAGATTCGTCGGAGACGACGGAGCACAGTTCGGAACCACGAAGATGTTCACCATTTCGGGGGGAGGCAAGATCCACCTGGCGGACGAGACGCTCTTTGGTCCTTCTACCTCGTTGCGAAACGGATATCTGGATATCAAGAGCGACGGAATTCGCCTCGCCGGGAGCGTGGTTTTCGGAGATCCTTCGGGTAAGCTATTTCGCTCGGTGCTGCCTCTCGTCCAAGCCAGCAGCAAGTCCCTGGTCTACAGCCACCTCGTCTCTTCGCAGGACTTCTTCACGGGGCTGGCCCTGTTGAACGCCGGGCAAGCGACAGCGAATGTCCGCCTGGAGGTCTTCAGCAGGCAAGGTCAGTCACTGGCCGTCGGCCAAGTGATCCTGCCGCCCGGATCACGCCGGTCGCAGCTTCTGACCGAATATCTGCCCGGGTTGAAGGGCATCCGCCTCGACTCCGGATACATCCGTTTAACCAGCGACGAACCGATCCACTCCTTCGCCCTCTTCGGCGCCTTTGATCTGCGTTTTCTCGCCGCCGTCCCTGGACAAACTTATGAATAGAACCGTTCGCAAGGCTCGCAAAGCTATCCGCGTGGTTGCCCTCCTGTTGCCGGTGCTTGCACTCGTCTCTCTCCTGTTCGGTGCGGGGCCGTATGACCTTCGTCTTGAGGTGTCCACCAACCAGGCCATCCCCGGAGAAGACCGCCGAATCGAGTACATCAGCCCTGCCGTCACGAACAGGACAGGCGAAATCCTCTTCCTGGGCTGGCTTGCCGATACGACTGACTGGCCGGCTCGGTTTGGGCTGTTCCTGAAGCAAGCTGGAGCGCTGCAAAAAGTGATTGCCGATGGGGACCCGCTGCCCGACGGCGTCGGCAACTGCGACCTCTCGTCTTCCAATTTTCCACTGTTTGACCTCAACGAGAACGGTGCCTTGCTTGTGGTTATCCCCTCACAGGGAATCCTGATTCGAGAATCGTCTGAGCTGAAATGGGCAGTGCGCCGAGGTGCGGCGATCCAGGGAACTTCCCTTACTGTTGGAACCGTCGGACATTACCCGTTCACCTACCGGGAAAGACCTATAAAACCCTTCCTCGGTAATAATGGACAGGTTGCGTTTCAGGCAAGATTGTCCGATGCCTCCAGCGCAGTCCTCCTTTCCTCAAAAACGGGAATCATCCCTTTGGTTATGGCGGGTGCGCCAATCCCCGGTCGTACCACGGCTTTCGGAAGCGACCACCAGATGAACCAGGTCCGGGTGAAGGGCGACGCCGTGACCTTCGATCTTGGGGGAGAATCGGGTACGACTACCACTGTCGGGATCTTCCAGTACTCGGGAGGAGCTTTACGCACGGTCGCGCTCGTCGGCGATCAAATTCCGCAGATCGGGACCATTAAAGCAATCTGGGAATTCGAATCGAATTCAGACGGG
>RPQK01000239.1 GCA_003819755.1 Acidobacteriota bacterium
CAAAGGATCAAAGGGGCAAAGGGGCAAAGGATCAAAGGGGCAAAGGGGCAAAGGGGAAAGAAGCGGCACAATTCGATTCTTCCTGCGTTTCCCTTTGCCCCTTTGATCCTTTGATCCTTTGATCCTTTGATCCTTTGCCCCTTTGATCCTTGGATCCTTTGCCCCTTCGTGTTGGTTCGTGGATGAAGAGCTGTTTGGCCGCGATGGTCGTGCAGGAAAGGGTCACGTTGAAGACGGTGTCAGAGCTGAAATCCCTGGTGGTTATCACGGGGATGAGCGGTTCCGGAAAACGGACCATCTATAAGGCTTTCGAGGACATCGGTTACTTCTGCGTTGACAACCTGCCCACCGCCCTGATTCCCCGTCTGCTTGAGATGTCCGCTCTTTCGGGCGGCAAGATCAGCGAGTTAGCCATTGTCGTTGATGCGCGGCTCGGCGAATCGGTTTCGGGTTTTAAACCTCTTTTTGAGAGTCTCAAACAGGCGCCTTACAGGACCACGATTATTTTCGTCGATGCCTCGGACGACGTTCTCGCCCGGCGATACTCTGAAACGCGGCGTGTTCACCCATTGGCGCAGAATCGCTCCCTGACGGAAGGTATTCGTGCCGAGCGGCGTAAGCTGAGCGAGATCCGGGCGATGGCGGACCTGGTTATCGATACCAGCGACCTGAATGTCCACGATTTGCGGCGCCAGATCTATGAGGACTTCCGACACTCGGAAGCCGGTGATCATCTCCTCGTCACCATTATCAGCTTTGGGTTTAAGCACGGAATTCCCTACAACTCCGACCTCGTCTTCGATGTCCGGTTCCTTCCCAATCCCAACTTTGTGCCTGAGCTGAAGTCGCTCAGCGGGAATGACCCTGAAGTCTGTCGATACATGTCCAACTGCAGTGAAACGCACGAGATATTGGCAAAAATTACGGACATGCTAGAATATCTCCTCCCCCGTTATTCCCGAGAAGGTAAGAGTTACCTGACAATCGGCATCGGCTGTACCGGCGGGCGGCATCGGTCGGTCATGCTGGCCAATGAACTGAAGAAGCAGTTGGCAAGCGAAAACCGGCGAATAAACGTAATTCATCGAGATTTGAACCTGAGATGACAACGGACCAAGGCCTGGTCGGCGTCCTGGTGGTAACCCACGGACATCTGGCAAACGAACTGGTGGCGGCCGCCGAGATGATTGTGGGGGAGATTACCCATATCGTCCCGGTCTCGATCGGTTGGCACGTGGACGTCAACGAGTCGAAGAAAGAGATAGAACAGGCGATTCACACGGTCGACAAGGGAAAAGGCGTTATTCTGCTGACCGACATGTTCGGAGGAACGCCGTCAAATATTGCGCTCTTATTCATGAAAAAAGGGGAGTTGGAGATCGTGACGGGGGCGAATCTCCCGATGATCATCAAACTGGCCCAACAAACCGGACAGGAAACTGTTTCGGAATTGGCTTTCGCCGTAAAGGAGCAGGGGCAGAAACAGATCTCTATCCCGAGCGAATTTCTTGGGGAGTGAAAATAAAGGATGAAGGATGAAGGATGAAGGATGAAGAGAACCCGCGCGGTCAGCTGTCAGCCGTCAGCGCGTTTTCTTCATCCTTCATCCTTCATCCTTTATTCATTTGTCGTGCTTCGCAGAATCATCCGACTGGAAAATCGGTTTAGCCTGCACGCCCGGGCGGCGGCCCGCCTAGTCAGGACGGCCTCACGCTATCAGTGCGAAATCACACTCGCCGCGCTTGACAACAAGAAGGAGACCGACGCCAAAAGCATTCTGGGCGTGATGCTGCTGGCCGGGTGCGGCGGTACCGAACTGCAGATAACGGCCGAAGGCGCCGACGAGGAAGCGGCCATGGTCGAGCTCCTTCGGCTGGTCGAAGAGAACTTCGAAGATCACGATGAGACGAGAACCGGGTTATCGGATCCGCAAAACTGATCGCATTGGGAGCGCCGGCCGCCGCGCGTCGTTCAAGCTTAGCGGGATACCGCTGTCTCCGGGCACAATTCTGGGCACCGCTTATCAAGCTGAACCATTCAAGCCCTCTTTTTACCGCCTCGGGATCTCGCGTCACGAGGTGAGCCAGGAGATGCGCCGGTTTGAGGCAGCGGTCGAGCAGTCGCGGCAACAGCTCACCGGCATCCGAAAGCGTCTTGAGGCACTGGTCGGAAAGGACCGCGCGTACATCGCGGATGTCCACCTCCTCATCCTCGAAGATCACCGTTTTCGGACCGAAATCGAACGGCGAATAGTCGATCGCCTGTACAGCCCCGAGAGGGCGATTCGCGAGACCGCCCAGGAATGGCTGTCGATATTCCGGTCACTGGAAGATCCTTTCTTTCAGGAACGCGGCTCTGAGCTTCAAGATGTCGAAGATCGGCTGTTAGCGAACCTGACCGAAGTGAACGGCAAGACGGGCCTCATCCCCGAAGCCCTTATCCTTGTCGCTCCGGAGGTTACGCTCTCGGTTCTGGCCGATTACGAGCTGGAGCGAATCAAGGGCTTGGTGGTCACCAGGGCCGGGACCGCCTCGCACGTAACGATCATCGCTCGCTCCTACCAGATTCCCATGGTGTCCGGGATCGAGAACCTGATCGAGCACATTCTCACAGGTGACACGATCCTGGTTGATGGCGACGAAGGGGTGGTGTATCGAAACCCCACCCGTACGGAAACCGAGCACTATCATTCGAGTCAGAGCGGTAGGGTTAAGCGCCCGGATGCGGGGGCTCCCGATTCCACCCCCGGCATGACGGCCGACGGTAGGCCAGTCTATCTCTACATCAACACGGAGTCAGAATCGGAAGTTCTCACCGGCCTCAAACAGGGGGCGGAGGGTGTGGGCCTCTTTCGGTCCGAATTCATGTTCGTCAAAAACAGGGCCGCAACGGCGCGCGCGCGGCCGGCCGTACCCCCGGTCTTGAGCGAACAGGCGCAGTTTGAGAGCTATCGGAGTCTGGCCGTCGCGGCTGGCAGCAAACCAGTTATGCTGCGTACGCTGGATACCGGCGAGGGAACGCTCCCCGTGCAGGCGCAGGCCGGATTTGAACAGTCTTGGCTCGGCCTGCGGGGGATTCGTCTCAGTTTGAAGTATCCCGAGGTGTTCCGGCTGCAGCTGCGCGCCCTGCTGCGTGCCAGTGCCTTCGGTAACCTCAACATCATGTTCCCCATGGTCTCGAGCGCGGATGAGATGATCCAGGGGAGAGAGACGGTCCAGGCGGTCGAAGCGGAGCTGGAGCGCGAAGGCGTCAAGTTGGAACGCCGGGTTGAGGTGGGAGTGATGGTCGAAGTGCCGGCTGCGGTCTTCACGCTTGACGCGATCCTGGAGCATGCTGATTTCGCCGCTGTGGGCACGAATGATTTGATTCAATACACCCTGGCGGCCGGCCGAGCCGACGACCTCGTTTCGGACCTGTTCAGCCCCTTGCACCCTGCCGTCCTCGCCAGCCTCAAGAAAGTGGCGGACGCTTGCGCGCGGGCGAACAAGAAAGCCTATGTCTGCGGTGAAGCGGCATCGCATCCTCTGTACGCTTATATCCTCATAGGGCTTGGCTTTCAGCACCTTTCGCTGCACCTGCATGGTGTGGCTTATTTGAAGAGCGCCATCCGGGGAATGTCATACCAGGCCGCCAGGCGGCATGCGAATCATCTCCTTAAGTTGCCGACCTTTAAGGCTGTCAATCAGTTTGTGCAGGAGCATCTGGAGAGCCAATGGAAGGGTCTGGCTCAAGCTTAATGCGAGCCGGCGACGAAGATTGGATTACACTTGCGGTCGATGAAACGCGACGATTCCATCCAGCAGATCAAAGAGCGGCGCGACTGGGATCTGCTTGTCATCGGAGGCGGAGCCAGCGGACTGGGCGTGGCCTTGGAAGCCGTTTCCAGAGGGTATCGGACGTTACTTGTCGAGCAGCACGATTTTTCCAAGGGGACCTCGAGCCGGAGCACCAAGCTTATCCACGGTGGTGTCCGGTACCTCCGCCAGGGGAATTTCACGCTGGTACGCGACGCCCTTCGAGAGCGCGGATACCTGCTTAGAAACGCTCCTCATCTGGTTCACGACCTCGCCTTGGTCGTCCCCGTCTACCGCTGGCGGGATCTTGGTTTCTACGGCTCCGGCTTGAAGCTGTATGACTTGCTGGCCGGCCGCCTCCGTCTCGGCTGGTCGCAGCTCCTGGGTCGGGATGAGGTCATCCGTCGGCTGCCCACTATCAAAGTTCGCGGGCTTAAAGGGGGCATCCTCTACCATGACGGGCAGTTTGATGATGCCCGTCTGGCTATCGACCTCGCGAAGAGCATAGCCGCGCGCAGTGGTGTTGTTACCAACTACGTGCAGGCGGTTTCACTGTTAAAGAACGGCGCGAAGACGGCTGGAGCCGTGGTCAGAGACATGCTTTCGGGCGAGAAGTATGAAGCTTCCGCCCGAATCACGATCAACGCAACCGGTGCTTTTGCCGACCACGTGAGGCGCCTGGACGATGAAAATGCGCCCCCGCTGGTTGCCGCCAGCCAGGGAACTCACATCGTTCTCGACGCCTCGTTTCTGCCGACACGCACCGCTCTGATGGTGCCGAAGACCGAAGATGGCCGCGTGCTTTTCGCAATTCCCTGGTACAACCGGGTAATCGTCGGCACGACCGATGTGGCCATCAAGGAGGCCTCGCTCGAGCCGGTGCCCCTCGCCGAGGAAGTGGATTTTCTGCTCCGTCACTCGGCCTTGTATCTGACCCGGGCCCCGACAACCAAAGACATCCTGAGCGTGTTCTCTGGGATTCGGCCTCTCGTCTCTGCCAAAAAGGGGCCGACGTCGGCCCTGTCCAGGGATCATCAGGTTTTGATTTCCGAATCGGGCCTGGTGTCACTGGTCGGAGGCAAATGGACGACGTACCGAAAGATGGGAGAAGATGCAGTCGAAGCGGCCATGAAGACCGGCCGGCTTGAGCCGCGCTCTGGCACTGATACTCGCGCTCTTCGCATTAACGGCTCGGCGTTGGGCCAACCAGCATTGACCGACTCTCTTCATCCGGCCCTTCCTGTCAGCCGCGAGCAGGTGATCACAGGAGTTCAGGAGGAGATGGCGTGCACGATTGAAGACGTGCTCGCGCGAAGAACCCGGGCGCTTTTCCTGGACGCACGCGCCGCCCTTGAAATGGCGCCGGCGGTCGCAAAAATCATGGCCGAGGAGCTCGGCCGGGACGAAGCCTGGCAACGGGAGCAGGTGGAAAGCTTCCGATCACTGGCGAAGAATTATCTGCCGAGTAGCGTTGCCCGCTGAGATCCGTTTAGTTACAATCGCCACTTAATTGCTCTTAGCCCTCCAGCCACCCCATGCTCTTCTCAACCGCCCGACGCCACTGGCTGTAATGCGATTCGCGGCGATCTTCGCTCCACTGGGGCTCCCACTGGCGATCGGCTTTCCAGTTGGCGCGCAGGCTCTCGACGTTGTCCCAGAAACCGACGGCCAGGCCGGCGGCGTATGCAGCGCCCAACGACGTTGTTTCCGAGAGGCTGGGACGCACGACCGGCACACCCAGGATATCCGCCTGGATCTGCATCAGCGTGTTGTTGACCGTCGCGCCGCCGTCCACCTTCACCACGCTCAGGTGGATCCCCGAATCTTTCTCCATGGCATGCAAAACATCCCGGCTCTGGTAGCAGATAGCCTCAAGCGTAGCGCGGGCGATGTGTTCCTTGGTGGCATAGCGGGAAAGACCGACGATCGTGCCCCGGGCGTCCGCCCTCCAGTAAGGGGCGAAAAGTCCCGAAAAGGCCGGAACGAAGTAAACTCCCCCGTTGTCTTTCACGCCAGTAGCGAGGGCCTCTATTTCGTCTGCCTGACGAATAAGACCCAGCTGATCCCTGAGCCATTGAACGGCTGAACCGGTGACGGCTATCGAACCTTCCAGGGCGTAGATGGTTGGGTCTTTCCCAAGCCGGTAACATGCAGTTGTTAAGAGCCCGGCGTGGGATGGGACCATCTCCCGTCCGGTGTTCAGCAACATGAAGTTGCCGGTTCCATAAGTGTTCTTGGCTTCTCCTGGACTGAAGCAGGCCTGTCCCACAGTCGCCGCCTGCTGATCGCCGAGATTGCCGGAGATGGGGATCTGTCCTCCGAACGGACCGTCGCGTCGGGTCGACTCGTACACTTCCGACGAGGGACGGATCTCAGGAAGAAGCTCGCGCGGTATGTCCAGCAACTGGAGCACCTCCGAATCCCAGCTGCAGCTGGCCAGGTCCATCACCATAGTCCGGCTGGCATTGGTTACGTCGGTGATGTGTTTCCCGCCGTCTTTTCCGCCCGTAAGGTTCCAGATAACCCAAGCATCGATATTGCCGAAGATCGCCTCCCCACGACTGACTGCTTCCCTGACCTCCGGCACATGGTCGAGAATCCAGCGGATTTTGCCTGCGGAAAAGTAACTCGAGGGAGGCAGTCCGGTCCGTGCCCGGATCAGCCCGCCCTTCCCTTCCTGCTCCAGTTGAGCCATGAGCGGTTGGGTGCGCGTATCCTGCCACACGATCGCATTGCACCATGGCTCGCCGGTTTTTGGGTTCCAGACCACCGTTGTCTCCCGCTGGTTCGTGACACCGATGGCAGCAAAGTCTCTTGCCGTCAGCCGCTTTGCGGTGAGAGTCTGCCGAATGACAGCTTCGGTGTTCCGCAAGATTTCCAGAGGGTCATGTTCAACCAGCCCTGGTCCGGGCATTATCTGACGGTGCTCGAGTTGATGTTTGCCGACCTCGCGGCCCTGCCGGTCAAAAACCATAAAACGAGTGCTGGTTGTGCCTTGATCAATCGCCCCGATGAAGTCTGCCATGCGCTTATTCTAGCGTGGGATAGGCGAGGTTTCACGGACAAAGGACCTAAGAGACCTTAAGACCTCAAGGACGCGTTAGCCTTTCACGATTTGCGAACCTCTGCTTTCTGCGCGAGAATGGCATGTTCGAAAGGGACGAAGATTGCGACGTTACTCGGCTGTTCTGCTCCTGGTTCCCCTGATCGCCGTTGACCTCAGCGCGTCCGAGCCAACTCTCAGCCGGTTTGAATACGCGCGGCTGAGGATGGGGACGTCAGTCCGTATCGTGTTGTATGCGCCCGATGAGGTTCAGGCCCGTCAAGCCGCTGATTCAGCGTACTCGAGAATTGATGACCTGGAGGCCGCGCTAAGCCATTATCGGCCGGACAGCGAAGTGAGCCGGCTCTCGGCGGCGAGCGGACAGGGCGAACGCCGGGTGAATGCGGATCTCTTGCGCGTTCTTCAGACTGCCGACAAGTTTTCCCGGCTGACCGAGGGCGCTTTCGATGTGACGGTCGGTCCTCTTGTCTTGCTTTGGCGGGAGGCGCGCCGGACCCACCGGATGCCTGCCCCTGACGATCTTGAACAAGCGCGGGAACTGGTTGACTACAAGAAGCTTGAGATCCGGCCGGAAAGGCAGGCGGCCCTGCTGAAGAAAGCAGGAATGAAGCTCGATTTGAGCGCGATAGCTAAAGGCTACGCGGCGGAGCAAGCTCTTTTGGTCCTCAAATCGAAGGGTATTTCCAGTGCTTTGGTCGACGCAGGAGGGGATATCGTGGTCTCCGGCGCCCCTCCTGGCCGGCCTGGCTGGCGCGTGGCTTTGCAGAAGCCCAAAGCCGACACGGGTGCGGAACGGGCTGTTACTCTCAAGAACGTAGCCATCGCAACGTCTGGAGATGCGTATCAATACGTGGAAGTCGCCGGAAAACGGTACTCGCACATTCTGGACCCAAGGACCGGATTAGGCACCACTGACGCCGCCAGCGCGACTGTCATCGCCCCCGACGGGATGACGGCCGATGCGCTGGCCACGGCGCTTTGCGTGATGCCGCCTGCGAGGGGACTTCGACTGGTAAATTCCCTCCGGGGTGTGTCCGCGATAGTCACGGTGAGAACGGCAGGAGCGGTTAAACGCTACCAGTCCTCCGGTTTTCCTCCTTGACCTGAGATCATCAGGCAACGAAACTAATAGTTTACCCCGCGGAATGACGCGGAAATTAACGCGGAGTCACGCGGAGGAATGCGGCCGGAGGGAATATGGAAGCGGCGGAATACAAAAATCTGCTGGTGACGATCGAGGATCGGGTCGCCGTTGTACAGATTAACCGGCCCCAGGCGCTCAACGCGCTTGATGCGCGTACTCTTGACGAGTTGGAGACCGCGTTTCGGGTTTTGCGCGAAGATCAGGCTGTCGGAGTCCTGATTGTGACTGGAACCGGCGAAAAGGCCTTCGTCGCGGGGGCGGACATCAGGGAACTGACGAAGTTGGACGGCGTTTCGGGACGAGCCTATTCGTTGCGCGGTCTTGAGGTATTTGATCTGATTCACTCGTCTCCGAAGCCGGTCATCGCCGCGATTAACGGCTACTGCCTGGGCGGCGGGTGTGAACTGGCACTTGCCTGCCATATTCGAATCGCAAGCGAGAATGCTCGGTTTGGCCAGCCGGAGGTGAAGCTCGGGCTCATCCCGGGCTATGGGGGCACGCAGCGTTTGCCTCGCCTCGTGGGGACGGGTCGAGCTATTGAAATGTTGCTGACGGGAGACGTCATCGAGGCCCGTGAGGCGGAGCGGATCGGCGTGGTAAACCGGGTGGTGCCCGGGGCTGAGTTGCTTGCGTACTGTCGTGATCTCGCGAAAAGAATCATGGCTAATGCACCGCTCGCCACGACCCTGGCCCTCAACGCAGTGAACGCCGGCTCGGATTTGCCTCTGGACCGAGCGCTCGCCGTCGAAGCCGCGCTGTTTGGCCTCGCCTGCGGCACCGAAGACATGAAGGAAGGCACGAAAGCGTTCATCGATAAACGAAAGCCAAGCTTTAAGGGCCGGTAACCGGATTGATGATTGATGATTGATGATTGTTGATTGCTGATTGATTGATGATTGGCAGCATATCGCAAGGCCTTTCAATCACCGATCAACAATCATCAATCGCAAAGGGGGAAATGTGAAGGAAACAATCGGTAAGTTGAACTCGAGTGGCTTGCGAATAGGCGTGGTTGTCAGTCGTTTCAACTCCAGCGTCACCGAGCGTCTCCTTGAGGGAGTGGTTGATATTCTTAAACGGACGGGAGCCACGGAATCCGACCTTGAGGTCGTCCGTGTGCCCGGAAGCTTCGAGATCCCTCTGGCGGCGAAGTTGCTGGCCGAGAAGGGAACGTTCGACGCAATCGTCTGCTTGAGCGCGATCATCAAGGGGCAGACCGATCACTACACTTTCCTGTCATCCGCAGTCACCAATGCTTTAGCCTCGCTTTCAATTGAGCAGGGGATCCCGGTCGGGTATGGCATTGTCACCGCGGACACGGTTGAGCAGGCGCTCGACCGCGCCGGCCTCAAGCACGGTAACAAGGGCGTAGACGCCGCGCTCGCAGCCATTGAGATGGCGAATCTACGCAGGGAATTGAAAAACGGCTGACGGCCCTGGACGTTTGTCGGCTGACAGCTGACGGCTGACGGCTGACGGCTGACAAACTGACAAACTGACAAACTGACAAACTGACAAACTGACAAACTGACAAACTGACAAACTGACAAACTGACAAACTGACAA
>RPQK01000240.1 GCA_003819755.1 Acidobacteriota bacterium
ACTCGCCGAAGCCATTCAGAAGGCACTCGATGGCGCCAACGGCGACCGGCTCGCGGTTGTCACGGTCTGCGCGGGACTGGCCGGCGTCGGCCGCCTGAATGACCGGCTGATCATGAAACGGCTGTTTACCGATATTTGCCCCAACGCCCAACTCATCCTGGAGACGGACGCCTTCATTACTCTGGTGGGGGCGACGGAGTATGCTCCCGGCGTCGTTGTCATCTCCGGAACCGGCTCCATAGCCATGGGCTTGAACGAGAAGGGAGAGACAGCCCGCGCCGGAGGGTGGGGCCACATCCTGGGAGACGAAGGCAGCGGCTACGACATCGCCCGTCGCGGGCTCATGGCCGCACTCCACGCGCACGACGGCCGGGGACCGGATACGATAATCCGGCAGAAGGTCATGGAGCAGTTTTACCTCACTTCGGTCGAGGAATTGATCTCACTCCTTTACGGCGAGGAAACGACACCGCGGCGAATCGCCGGCGTTTATCCGCTCATTCTCGAGGCTGCGGAGGAGGGCGACGAAGTGGCGGGCCAGCTTCTGGAAAGCGCTGCCGCCTCGCTGGTCCAAGCCGCGCTGGCCGTCATTCGGAGACTGAAGATGGAGGACAAGGTCTTCCCAGTCGCGCTTTCGGGCGGTGTGTTCCGCAACAGCCTGAAGATGTGCGCGACTTTTCAGCGGCTCCTGGCAAAGACGATAGCCGGCGCCCACCTGACCGAACCCTGCCACCCCCCCGAAGTCGGTGCGTTGCTGATCGCCCGACAGGCGCTGACCAAGGCCGAGTAAGCGAAAAGGTTTTCAAGGACCCCACGCTGTCGAAAGGACCCCACGCTGTCGAAAGGACCCCAAAGACCTCAAAGACCTCAAGGACCAGATCGGCGTCAACGTCCTTGAGGTCTTTGAGGTCTTTGGGGTCCTTTCGACAGTGACCAGCTAGCAACCGATTCCGTCCTTGAGGTCCTTGAGGTCCTTCTATCGTCACTTCTGTATCCCGTGCCCGGCTTCGTAGAAACCCGGCAGGCTGATCGGAAGCCTGCCTCGGAACGGAATCTCCCCGAGGATCGCCTTGGCGGCCGCCTCTTCGGCACCGGGATAGTCCTCGTAGGTGAGCACGTATGTCGGGATTTCCGGGACGGCCGGCAGAAGATACGGGCTCCCGAACAGCACAAAAGCCAGCGGTTTGTTGAGCCCGGACAGAGATCGCAGCAGTTCCATCTGGTTCGTCGCCAGCCCTACCGATCCCTTGAAGGCCGCTATCCGCACGTAGGCGCCGATCACGACGTGATCCACTCGGCCGGCCAGCTCCTGGATCAGCTGGATCTCGGCCGGCGACGTTCGGGGAGTGATCTCATGGTGAATTATCCTCGGGTGGCGCTGACGGAGGTTCCGCACGAAGGCGGCGCCTCGTGTTTCCTGCGGCCGAGGATCATCCAGGATTGTGAGGAGCAGCAGGTCCTTGTCCCGAGCGAGCCCCCTGAACGGCAGAACGCTTTTCTCGTCCCGCACCAAAGTGACCGCCCGATCCATGATGCCCTGGGCCACCCCCCCATGGTCGTCCGACGCGAAGATCTTCGTCAGGCGCTCCGTCTCCGTCTTGACCGAGCTGTGAAGCCCGAGTCGCGCCTTCGTTTCCAGGATCTTCCTTACCGCCTGGTTCAGACGCTCCTCCTTGATCTCGCCGCTTTTCGCAGCCGCCAACAATCCTGCATAGGCATCAGGCACGGAAGCAGGAAACAAAATCACGTCGGCTCCCGCGTTAAACGCCCGCACAGCCGCGTCTCCTTGCTTGTACTTCTTCACAATGCCGCCCATGTTCATGGCGTCCGTAAAGACGAGCCCGGCAAAGCCGAGTTGCTTTCGCAACAGGTCATTGAGAATCGCCGGTGAGAGCGTTGCCGGCAATCCCTTCTGCGGCTCAAGCGCCGGGATGAAGAGATGCGCAGTCATTACCGCCCCGACTCCTGCATCGATAGCGGCCTTGAAGGGCGGAAGTTCAATCGCGTCCAAACGCTCGCGTCCCGCCTGGATGACCGGCAGATCAAGGTGCGAATCGGTCGCGGTGTCACCGTGACCGGGAAAATGCTTGGCGGTGGCCCACACGCCCTGCTCCTGGCTCCCCCGAATATAGGCTCGTGCCATGTCAGCGACTCGTAACGGGTCTGAGCCAAAGGAGCGGATGTTGATAATCGGGTTGCCCGGGTTGTTGTTTACATCGACAACCGGGTAGAAGTTGATGTGAATTCCCACGGCTCGAGCCTCGATGGCCGTCACTCGCCCGGTTTCATACGCGCTGTTCGTATCGTACGTTGCTCCAATGGCCATGGCCTTCGGAAACCGGGTAGCGCCACGCAGGACAAGCCCCGCTCCTCCTTCGAGGTCGGCCGTGATCAGAAGTGGGACCTTTGCCTGTTCCTGCATCTGCCTGATCAGCTGAGCGGCCGAGAAAACCTCTCCTCGAAACGCCAGGTAGCCTCCCACGTGCAATTCCTGGATGTTCCTCGTCACCTCCTTATACCGCTCGCCCAGCAGGTCGGCCTTGTCGGTATAGGTGACGGGGAAAACGAGTTGTCCCACTTTTTCTTCGATCGTCAGAGACTGAAAGGTCGTGTCCACCCACGCCTGGGCCTCCGCATCCAGAGGGACGGCAGGCGACAGCGGTCGGGCCACAGGGTCATCCGGAAAAGGCAGCATCAGGCGCAACAGAATCGGCAGCAGAAAACAGGCGCTTGTCGTCATCCGATGATTATGGCACGCACCGAAAAGCAGGGGCAAAGGAACAAAGGGGCAAAGGGGCAAAGTGAAAAGGAGCCCGCCTTCCCCTCGATCCCCATTGCCCCTTTGTTCCTTTGCCCCTGCTTTTCGTCTAGAATCACGTCCCGAGAGGAAAGCCATGACCAGCAAAGAGAGACTGCGCGCCGCACTCAATCACCGACAGCCGGATGCCATACCGATCGACCTGGGAGGAACCGCCGTGACCGGCATCAGCGCCGCCTGCATAGCGGCACTGCGCGACCGCTACGGCCTGGAAAAGCGCCTGGTTAAGGTCTTCGACCCGCTCCAGCTGATCGGTATCCTTGATGAAGATCTCAAGCAGGCGCTCGGACTTGACGTGGACGGGGTCCTTGGGAGAGCCAACATATTCGGTTTTGTGAACGAGAACTGGAAACCATGGCGGCTGCCGAACGGACTCGAGGTACTGGTATCCGGGCACTTCAATACCACCATGGATGAGGAGGGCAATGCCTACCTCTATCCGCAGGGCGACACAACCGTCCCTCCGAGCGGGAAACTGCCGAAAGGGGGCTACTACTTCGACGCGATCGTCAGGCAGGACCCTATCGATGATGACAAGCTGAACCCTGAGGATAACCTCCAGGAATTCGGGCCGATAAGTGAAGTTGACCTTGCCCACTATGCGTCGGAAGTCAGGAAGCGCTGCCAGTCCGGGCGGGGGATCATCGCTTCCCTGGGAGGGATGGCGCTCGGCGACATTGCCCTGGTTCCCGGCCTGGGATTGAAGCACCCGAAAGGGATAAGGGACATCGAGGAATGGTACATTTCGACCGTCACCCGCCGCGACTACATCAAGCAGGTGTTTGAACGCCAGACCGAAATTGCGCTTGAGAACCTGGCAAAAATCTTCGCTGGGGTGGGCAATGCTTTCGATGCGGTTTTCATTTGTGGCACCGATTTCGGTACCCAATCGTCGACATTCTGTTCGCCGGGGACCTTCCGGGACCTCTACCTCCCGTATTACCGGCGGATCAACGATTGGATCCACACCTACACGACCTGGAAGACGTTCAAACATTCGTGCGGTGCGGTGGAGCCGCTTATTGAAGGCTTCATCGAAGCCGGATTCGATATTTTGAACCCGGTCCAGTGTTCGGCTGCGGGAATGGAGCCCGAAAAACTCAAGACGAAGTACGGCGAGAGATTAGTGTTCTGGGGCGGGGGAGTCGACACCCAGAAAACCTTGCCTTTCGGCACTCCGGCCGAGGTCCGTGAAGAAGTTCTGCGGCGGTGCGAGGTGTTCGGTCGAGACGGCGGCTTCGTCTTCAACCCCGTTCACAACATTCAGTCCACTACCCCAGTCGCGAACATCGTCGCGATGTTCGAGGCAGTGAAGGAGTTCAACGGAAAGTAGACGCGGTTTTGTGCGAAGCGCCCGCTGGGACCGCGGGCGTCCCGCCTGCACTGGGGCAAGGGGCGTCCCGCCCCGTCCGCGCCTCTCGCAAGGACGATGGTGCCGACAGCACGGACGGGGCGGGACGCCCCTTGCCCCAGTGCAGGCGAGACGCCTGCGCTCCCAGGGGACGCCCCCACTCTCGGTGGGTAGGCCGCTAAAGGCGCGGCCAAACCTGGGCTATGCTACGTAACCCCTTCGGGGTAAGAGCCCCATGAGTCTTAAGTTACACAGTTAAGTTAAGTTAGCGCTTATGGGGCGAGGGGCGTTCCGCCCCGTTTGCCGGGGCGAGAAATCCCGGTCAGACCTCTCCCCCAAACATCGCCCTAAGCCTTTGGTAGCCGGTCCGGCTGACGGGGAGCTGTTTTCCGTCCTGCAGAATGACGACCCGGCTGTCTTTCGCGTACAACTCGATCCTCGCCATTCGTTCGACGTTAAGAATGTAGCCGCGGTGAATCCGGATGAACCGCGCTGGATCCAGTAAGCTTTCCAGGTCGTTCATCGATTGGGCTTTGAGATACTCTTTTCCGGCCGAGCGGAAACAGACATAGTCGTCCTGGGCTTCCACATAATCGATTTTATCCACCGGGATCACATGGACCTTGGATCCATCCTTGATCAGCACCCTATCAAGCCATTTTCTTTGCGCCGCAGCATCCTTGAGCAAGGGTGCGAAGGAGGGGACGCTCCCTTTCTCCAGCCTTTCCCTGACCCGGGTCAAAGCCTCGTCGAAGCGGTCCTGCCCAAAAGGTTTGAGAAGGTAATCAAGGGCGTGGACCTCAAAAGCCCTAAGTGCATATTCGTCATAGGCGGTCACGAAGACGACAAAGGGCGCAGGATCGAGCAGTTCGAGAACCTCAAAACCATTCAGTTTGGGCATCTGGATATCGAGGAACATCAGATCGGGCTTCATTTCGCCGACCGCTTTCACCGCCTCAAAGCCGTTCGCGCACTCCGCGACGATCTCCACGTCTGGATGCGCGGTCAGATATTCGCGCAGCAGCAGCCTGGCCGGCTCTTCGTCGTCGACAATCACAGCCTTCAATGTTAGTGACATAGTCATAACCTCGATCAACGGTCAGTGACCGCAGGAAAACTCATCCTCACTGTAAACAGACCGCCCTCGCGCTGAATCTCGAGTCTGGCCTCCGCCCCGAAGGCGGTTTCGAGCCTGCCGCGCACATTCTGCACTCCCAACCCGGTGCTCTTGCTCGGCTGGCTATCCGGGTCGTAAGGGTTGGTCACGATCACCGTCACCCGGCTCCCGTTCAATCGGGCTTCGAGGCTCACAGTTCCTCCCTCCAGCATCTGGGCGACACCGTGGGTGACCGCGTTCTCGAGCAGCGGCTGCAGCAACAGAGGGGGCAGCAGACACCGTCCGGCTTCCTCCTGGACATTGAAAGCGAGGACGAGACGGGGGCCGAATCGAACCCTCTCGACGGCCAGGAAGTCCGAGACCAGGGAGATTTCTTCGGCGAGCGTGATGTGCGCCTTAGCCCCGAAGGCCAGGCTCTTCCGGAGGAAGCTCCCGAGCAGCAGGCACATCTCGCGCGCAGCCTTCGGCGACGACGCCGTTAACGCACTGATCGAGTTCAGGCTGTTGAATAGAAAATGGGGAGCCAGCTGCATCTTCAAGGCCTTCAATTCCGCTTCCCGAGCCATCACGGCCAGTTCCAGCACTCGCCGCTCGGACTCGGCGCGCTCCTGCCAGGCGATCAGAAGGTAGTGCACAAAGGCAACAGCGACGTAGGTCACCGTTCCCATGGCAAAGAACAACGGAATCGCAGCGCGGTACTCTTCTATGTAATCTGGGTTGCCGGAGACGTGAGCCAAGATCCTTGCCCACGGGATACCACACGCCGACCAGACCAGCCCGGAGAAGAGCGCGGCAATCAGTTGCGCTGCCAGAAGCCGGGCCTGGGAGGTGACTCCGGCCGGGAAAACGCGACAGAGATACCAGGAAGGGAGGCAGATAAACGAGTAGAGGAGCGTCAGCGGACCGGCGATAAGCAGCGCCTGCGGCCAGGAGGTTCGAATCTGCAGGACGAGCAGGGAAGCCAGCAGGCCGGCCAACGGCAGCCAGGCGGCCAGGTAGAGGACCAGTCTTGCTCGGTTCGAGAGAATCGGGTGCACTGAGTCTAATAATTGAGAATTGATGATCGACTATCGCGGCTGCTTTCCAGGTCTGCTCTCAGCTCAGCCGCTCAGTTACGAATTTCGACGCCGCCGAAAATAACCATCCCTTTCACGATCAGGACTTGCGACCGATCTCGCGGGGGCCGGGTCTTGTCCTCAAAACCGCCTAGAATCGGCATTCCGCGAAGCTCGACCACCCAACTATCCGGGACCTTAAGCTCAACTCCGCCCCACATTGCGAAAACGTCCACCACCGCCGGGCTGTCGGCAATCGCCGCATCTCTCAAGTCGATCTCACAGCCTCCCATGAACGCCGTCAAGGAAGCGGCCTTGAAGTTCTGAGAGCCGACGATCCGCTTGAAAGCGCCGAGAACCGCGACGCCTTTGACGACCTCATCCTCCCTTGTTCGGGGAATGGGCGGCGGGGGTGGCACCGGATTCCTCAGAAGGTCAGGTTGCGAGTCCGGGCCATGAAAGGACTTTTCACCCGGCTCGTGGGTCAGGCTCTTCAAGATAATGGCAAGACCGATCAGGACCAACAGTAGCGGCCAAAGGCGCCCGATGCTGAAGTAGAAAGCGTCGATGTTGTCCAGTATCCAGACGAAGCCGACCAGCGCAAAAATGAAACCGACAAAGCGGCCGGCGCCAGACTCCGCCTGAATAATCCGAACCAGCCCGATCATGATGAAGATCGCCGGCCAGTAATCAAAGAAATTGCCGGCATCGATCAGGCCCATGTTATCGAGCAGGAACAGAAATCCGAGGACTATGACAAACCCGCCGAAAATCAACTGCGGAGCTGCATTTGCGAGTGTCTTGCTATTCATTTTGAATCTCCGTCGTCAGCGCCCAAGCACTCGATTTTTGGCGTATTGCAGCAACAGGCCGCAACCGAGCATGGCCATGAGCAGAGGGTAAAGCTGGAAGAGAGTCAATCCTCCAACGCGGAGTATTCCGGCCGAGATCCAACCAAGGATCATCCACAGCCAGGTTGCCTCTGTCCCCTGGAGCGGGCCGGCCACGTGCAAAACCGAAAACATCGCCACGACGATCGCCAGCAGGCAGTATCGCCAACAAGACAGAACAGGAATCAAGCCGGCTGCGTCGAGAAGGCCGGCCGCTCCGACAAGCAGGAAAGCCATACCCAGAGGGAAGAAGTGAAGTCTCCATCGGGTTGTATCGGCGCGGTTCATTGTACTCCTCCAATCTTCACTTCCCAAAATACGGCCCGAACCTCAGAACAGTCAGCCCTTTTTCGGCAAATGGTGGAAAGAGGCCGGTGAACGGGAGGGAAAGGGGAACCGTTCAGCGTTCAGCGTTAGCCCGTTCACCGTTCCCCGTTCAACGTTCCCTGTTAAAGGGTTCACCGCAAACCGGGTTAACGCTGAACGTTGAACGGTGAACGGGCTAACGCTGAACGCTGAACGGTGTAACCGCTTGACGATGCTCCTGCTTGCGGTCAAAGTAGAGCTAATGAACCTTGCAGAACGAATGTCGAGATTGGGGACAGAAACCGCGTTTGAGGTCTTGGCGCGGGCCAAGGCGCTCGAGAGCCAAGGGCGCCGCATTGTCCACCTGGAGATAGGCGAGCCGGATTTCAAGACACCCGCGCACATTGTCAAGGCCGCCATCGAAGCACTCGAAAGCGGATGGCACAACTACACACCTTCAGCCGGTATTCTGGCTTTAAGGGAGGCCATTGCCGAAGAGATCTCCAGCAGCCGGAAAATTCAGGTGCATCCCGATCAGGTGGTGGTCACTCCCGGCGCCAAGCCGATTATCTTCTTCTCGCTTCTCGCCCTCGTCAACAAGGGCGACGAAGTCATCTATCCGAATCCCGGTTTTCCGATTTACGAGTCTATGATCCGGTTTGCCGGGGGAATTCCCGTCGCGGCGCCGCTGCGCGAGGAGCTCGATTTCCGAATGGACGTCGAAGAGGTGATCAGGCTCGCGACGCCACGCACAAAGCTCGTCATCCTAAATTCGCCGAATAACCCGACCGGCTCGGCCCTTGAGCAGGAGGACCTCAAGAAGCTCGGGGCTGCCTTTGCACACCGTGACGTCCTGTTCTTCTCCGACGAGATCTACAGTCACATCACGTATGATTGTCAGGCGCTCAGCATTGCTTCTCTCCCCGGCATACAGGCCAAGACGATCATCCTGGACGGGTTCTCGAAGACCTACGCCATGACCGGCTGGAGACTCGGATACGGCGTCTTCCCGACACCCGAGCTGGCTTCCCAGATCACGAAGCTGATGGTCAATTCGAATTCCTGCACGGCTGCTTTCACCCAGGTGGCGGGAATAGCCGCGCTCAAAGGAGACCATTCACCGGTTCGCCGGATGGTCGAGACGTTCCGGGACCGCCGCGACCGGGTCGTCGATTTGCTCAATGCGGTGCCTGGCGTCTCCTGCCAGGTGCCGCGCGGCGCTTTCTACGTGTTTCCCAACGTCAAGTCCTTGTCCATGAAGTCCTCGGAGTTGGCTGGCCTTCTGCTGCGGGAGGCCGGCGTGGCTCTCCTTTCCGGAACGGCCTTCGGGCAGCACGGTGAAGGTTATCTGCGTCTCTCTTACGCCACCTCCATGGAACTACTGGAGGAAGGAATCGGGAAAATAGCCGAAACGCTCGGCCAGCTGAAGTTGGCAGCAAACGTGCCCGAGCGAGGATAGGAGTTAAGCAGAATTTTCCATTTTCAGGTACTCGGGAAAGGGCCTCAAAGACCGTCCTTGAGGTCCTTGAGGTCCTTGAGGTCCTTTTCGGAGTCGGCAATGCCAAAATTTCGGGTCTTCGCCACCTGCGACATCGGAGAAGAAGCGCTAACTCGTCTGGTTGACCGGGGTTACGACTTGGAGGTTTACGACCGGATCGAACCGCCGCCCAAAGACCTGATTGTCAGCAAGGTCAGGTCGGGTATTGACGGCCTCATAACCACGCTACGTGACAGCATCGACCAGGAAGTTCTGGCGGCGGGGCAGGGAACTCTGAAAGTGGTGGCCCAGGATGCGGTCGGGTTTGACAACATTGACCGGGCGACCGCCAACCGGTTTCGGATTCCCTTCACGAACACCGCTGATGTCCTGACCGATGCAACGGCAGAATTCGCTTTCTTCATTCTGGGCTGCGTATCCCGCAAGCTGTATTCCAGCGAGCAGATGGTAAGGGAAAGGCAGTGGAAGACGTGGCACCCCTATCGCCCGTTCCTCGGTGACGAAGTCACGGGAAAAACCGTTG
>RPQK01000241.1 GCA_003819755.1 Acidobacteriota bacterium
CTGCGGCGGGCTGTCGACCTCCGTGGCGGGGTCAAGGATCTGCAGGTCATCGAGGGCAAAGCAAATCCGGCGCCCACCAGAGGCCTTTGGATGGCCGTCTTGCTCTTGGGGCTCGTCTTGCTTGCGGTCTTGCTCCGTTCCGCAGGAAGGGCGGTCCTCATGGGCAGTTGGTTGAGGCCGTCACCATGAAGTGCCTTGAGAGCCGAGTGGTTCCCAGAATCGTCGCGGCACCGGCGCGCTATGCGTCCCAACCGGGCAATCCGACCCTAGTATACAGTGCCATCTGCGCCGTTCTTTCGGGCGCCGGCAGTGAAGTACGCTGGGCCGGCTTCTTCCCTGAGGATTGGCGCCTGATGGCCCGTATCGCGACCGCGGAGCGAGTGGCGCCCTTGCTTTATGCTTTCTCCCGATCGAATGCTTGCGCCGCGGGTTTTCCGGCCGATCTCGTCGCGCAGCTGGCCAGGAGCTATTACCAGTCTTGTGCCTATAATGCGCTGCACTTCAAACGGATACGGGAAATTTCAAATATTCTCTCGCAACGCGGTATTCCATTTGTTCTGCTCAAAGGAAGCGCACTAGGGCCCGCTTTATATGGAAGTCCGGCTCTCAGGCCCATGGGGGACATCGATCTTCTGGTTCAGTCGGACAAGTTGGATCAGGCGGTGGCCGCGCTTGTTTCGATCGACTTTTGCGAACAGAAGGCGCCGATCGGGCGGCATTTGAACCACCATGTTCATTTGCGCGGCGGGGAAGGTAACTCCGAGGCGGTCGAAATTCACTGGACGCTGTCCGGTGTTCCAAGGCAGTTGGAGGCAAGGCTGGTGGGGTGGCTCTGGCAAAAAGTGGAGCCGTTTGACCTTCAAAAGAGCGCGAATGGGACCAGCGATCGGGTTCTCGTTTTGTCGCCGACGGCCGCCTTGCTGGTGAGCGCGGCTCATCAGGCGGACCAGCACCGGGTTCGGAGACTGCTTTGGTTGTATGACATCCACTTACTGCTTTCCCAGGAAGCGGAACGAATCAACTGGGCGGAAGCCGAGGTGCGGGCCGAAGAGTTTGGATGGTTTTGTGTCCTTCGCGCGGCGTTGGCCGATGCCGCCTTTCACTTCGCGACTCCTGTGCCCGTTCACGGCCGGTTGGCCGCGTGCGCTGATCGGCCCGCTCATGAGCTCGAATCGCTCGAACTCGCCAACCCGCGCCCCATTGCCCATTTGCGGAGGCTCAGCCGTCTGGACTGGAAGGACCGCCTGCCGATGATAAGAGCCTGCACGATACCGAGCCGGGATGACATGATCGAGCGATATCGCCCCAAGCCCGAATTCCTCTGGCCTCTGTTCTATGTGGTCCGCTGGTGTTCGTTCGGTTATGCGCTTCTGAAAAGTGTTCCGCTCGTTCTCAGGCGCGGATTCTCCGGCCCGAGAGGCTGACCGGTGCTGCTTGAGCTCATTCCCCGGTATTGGGCTGGCCGGGGATTCCGTCAAGGAACGACCAGACGTGTTCGCCTCTCGTGCGGGGCCTGCGGGGCCTATACGCTCTTGACACAGCGCCCCGTTAAGCGTAAGCATCAATCGAAGTCTCAGAGCGCCTATAGACGATCATTCACTTATCTTCACTCGTTTGACACCTAACCAGGGGGTGCGCAATGCCAACCACCCATGAGAGTGGGTCGCCGGGTACACGGCTCGGGCGGGCGGCCGCACTGTCGAAGTACGGAGAAACCAGGAATCGCTGGGCCCTCATCGTCGGCATCTCCAAGTACCAGGACCCGACCCTCGAACTTAAGTACGCGGATCGGGATGCAAACGAACTCTACGCGTTGCTGCAAACCCCGTCGGCCGGGGAGTTCAAGCCTCAACAGATGTTGAAATTGATAAACGACGAGGCAACCGCCGCCCGCCTCCGTCGGGCTCTGGGCGGCTTCCTGCTCGAGGTAGGCCGTGACGATCTTATGTTGGTCTACTTTGCGTGCCATGGCTCGCCGGATCCGAGACGGCCTGCCGGATCGCTCTACCTGTTGACGTACGATACGGATCCCAACGAGATCGCCGGCACCGCCGTACGGATGGACGAGGTGCAGGTCGCATTGCGGGAGCATTTGTCGGCCGAGCGAGTCGTCGTCATTGTCGATGCCTGTCACAGCGCCGCGATCGGGGCCGGAACCCGTGGTCCCAGGGAGAGTGCCGCACTCCTGAATACGTACCTGGCCAAGATGAGCGAGTCGCGCGGCGGAATCGCTTTGCTGACCTCTGCGGAGGCCAGTGAGGCTTCACTCGAAGATGAGCGTTGGGGCGGAGGACACGGCGTCTTTACACACTTCTTGCTCGAGGGGTTGAAAGGGGCGGCGGATGGCCACAGCCAGCCGCGCGATGGAATCGTCACGGTTGGCGAGCTGTTCGATTTCGTGCGTGACAAGGTGAGCGAAGAGACCAAGTCGCAGCACCCTGCTATCGGGCCCTCGAGCTTCGACCGAAACATGCCTCTCGCCATAACGGGTGGAGAGGACGCGCGTACCCAGTACGAATTGGCATCGGATCTTTTTGCCCTTGCCGCCCGCCTGGACGATGCCGGGCGCTTTGAGGCGGCCGCACGTCACTTTGCCGAGGCGTCTCAACGCTCGAGAAGCGTCGGCGTGCCGCTGCCCGACGCCGACCTCCAGAAGGCAAAATCGTTACTTGCGGCGGGTGAAGCGAAAGCGGCGATCCTCTCCCTTGAGACCTTAGCCAATGCGCCTGATGCACCCGCGGACACATGGCTCCTCCTCGGCATGGCGCGTGCCGAGTCCCATAACACGAGCGCTGCTCGAGAGGCGCTGGAAAGATTCCTGAAACTGGCGCCCGACAGCCTCGACGCTGCCTGGATACGCGATTACATTCGCGCGCTACAAGAAGGCGTCGGCGGTGTTCGCCGCGCGCTCATCATCGGCATCAACCATTACCCGAAACTCCCACATACAGAACTGACCGGATGCGTCAACGATGCGAACCGGATGCGAGACGTCCTCGTCGGTCGACTCGGGTTCCATCCGGATAACGTGCGCCTGATGACCGACGACGAGGCGACAGGTAACGCCATTCGCAAGGCCCTCGCCATGCTCGAGGCGGAGAGCGGACCGGCCGACACCTTGGTGATGCACTTCAGCGGACACTCCGTCCCGGAGCCTGGAGCTTCAGGCGCGCACCAAGTGCCGAAGGCTTCACCCGAACAGCGAGAACAGGAGACCTTTTTGATAACGTCGGAGGTGGAGTCGCAGGCAAACGGCCTTCACGGAGGCGTGAGCGCACGCGAATTGCACGACCTGCTCAATGCCATCCCCGCTCGGCAGAAGTTCGTCATCCTCGACACGCACGCCAACACTGCCTTCACCACGCTTGCAGAACGGGGAGCAAACTATTCGTTGCTGCTCGCCGCCTACCCCGGCAAGCTCGCCTACGAGCATACTTTCGAGTATCAGGGCGTCCAGGCACCAGGGGGCCTGCTCACCGGGGCGGTCCTTAGCGTTCTGGGACTTGCCGATCCGACGCATCTCGACTACGGCACTCTCCTGGACGAGACGATTCGCGAGATACAACGACTTGCGTTTGACCAGGTCCCGATGTTCGTTGGCAACCGTGACCAGTTAGTCATGTCGGCAGAAGATGTGCATCTCAACCTGTGGCAGCTGTCACAGCGGTACCATTTCCACTCGGACCTCAGCCCCGCCCTCGCTCAGCGCCAGGCTGATCTGCTGGGACGGCTGGCGGTCCCCTTCCCGTCCGCCTGGGCTGCGGTCGGACGCGCGTACCTTTCGGCAAACGCACTGCCAGCCGCTTGCGAGGCGCTCGGACGGGCACTTTCGGAGTATGGGGACAGCGACGCACGAACGACCCTCGCCCTCAGTGAGGTTCTCTTCTCCGGTCAACAGTATGCCGAGGCACGCCGCTATGTTACGGTGTGGTCACAGGCGGACGAAGACCCTGCGGACGGATCGGCACTGGTGACTACCCTGCGACAGCTGGAATCCGGCTCTTGCCACGCGCTCCTCATCGGAATTAGCCGGTATGCCAGCGAGGAAGTGCCGCCCCTCAACGGCCCGGCGAATGATGTTAAAGCCTTCCGCGCTGCGATCGTGGAACAGCTTCGCTGTCCTGAAGAAAACGTAACAATGCTCCTCGACGAGAAGGCCACCCGTTCGGCCATCCTCGAAAACTTCCGGGTGCTTGCCGCAAGAGCGCAGCAGGAGCCGGCGATGTTCCTATTTGCCGGTTATGGATCGCTTGATGCCGATGCTGCACCCACTCTGGTCCCCTACGACGGGCGAACCGAGGGAATCTTCGATATTCCCGTGAGCGAATTGGCGAGCGTGGCCCCGGCTCGGGACACAAATCTCCTGGCCGTCTTGGATTGCGGCTGCACGCGATCATCAGCGAAGGACACGCCGCGATCGCGTTATCTCGCGACCGATGTCAGGAGCCAGCCGGGCGGCCGCCAATCGACAGGAGTATCTCGACTGTCCCAGGTAGCCCAGGATGTCGGACGTATGGCTGACAAACCTGTACTGAGGACGGTCGACGCGCCTGGGCTGCGAGTGGGTGCCACAACCATTTTCCCAGGGAGCTTTCGTTCCGCCTTCCAAACGGACGCGCCCCTTCTCGAAGGTCCCATCAAACGGGATGCCAAGCGTGGGAAAGGCGGTGGTTATCTCAGCCAGGCGCTCGCCGCCGCTTTGCGCGTTAAGGACGGTCTGACGCCCAGCTATCATGCCTGGATCGAACGCGTTGAACAGGAGCTGAAGCAAGAACCGGTGATGACGAGCAAGCATCCGGATGAGCCGGTACTCGCCAATCACACCCTCCGCGCGGTGGCTCGTGCCGCCTTTCGACGCATCGAGCATCGTCCCTTCAGCCGACTGGTCAGCCTTTTGCAGAACCACATCGCACGGACCTCGCTGCGCCCGGAGCCCTACCTCGACCTCGGCCTGGCGTTCTACGCGTTAGGCGAGTGGAATAAAGCACTTCAGCGGCTTCGGACCGCGGTAAACCTGTACGACGACCCGTCGGTCTTCGAGCAGGAGTCGAAGATCGACAGTGCGGTCAGCGAGCATCAGCGTCAGGCTCGGTACCATTTCGCCCGTGTCCTTTACGAGCAGAAGAAGGAGCTGGGGAAAGCCGTCGAGGAGTTGCGCAAAGCCCGGGACCAGGAACCGGAGGACGCACGCGTTCACTACTATCTTGGCCAGGCAATGCGAGCGCTTATCGAACGCGAGAGCCTGGCTGAGGCGCGTAAGGCCCTGCAAACGTACTTGGACAAGGGAGCGCCGCTCGGGCACAGAGATGAAGTCCGCCGATTCGTCGTCGCATCAAAGACCCCGGGGTAACCGGTGAGAAGGAGGGCGTGACCATGGCACATCAGGACATTTGGGCTCTGATCGTCGGCATCGACAAGTACATCTCTCCTACTGTACGCAGTCTGAGCGGCTGCAGGAACGACGCTGAGGCCCTTCGGCTGTTTCTCCTGGAATATCTGAACGTTCCGCAACGGCAGATCCGCGTTTTGACGAACGCCCAGGCGACGAGGTCAGCCATTCTCGGTTCATTCGCAGAGTTCCTCATCGACAACGACGAGATCCAGCGGGGTAGCCAGATTCTGATCCACTACAGCGGTCACGGGTCACAGATGCCGAACACCACGGGAACCGAGCCGGACGGCCGCGACGAGACAATCGTGCCGCATGACAGTCGTGTAGGGGACGTGTTCGACATCCCGGACAAGACGCTGGCGCAGGTGATCAAGCGCTTGTCTGAAAGGCGCGGCGACAACATCACGGTAATTCTCGACTGCTGCCATTCAGGATCGGGGACTCGCGGGCTGGCGGGGGCCCAGACGGTAGCGACCCGACGTGCGCCTTTTGATGAACGACGCCCCCCGGCCGATCTGGATTTCGCGTGGCGGCCCGGAACTGCGGCCCGCGGAGTCGGTGGAAGCGGATGGGCGGCCACTGCACAAAACCACGTTCTTGTGGCAGGTTGCCTGGATCGTGAAGAGTCGCACGAGCACTGGACCGGCGAAGTCCATCATGGTGCCCTCACGTTCTTTCTCTTGCAGTACCTGCGCCAACTCGGGTGCGACGCCACCTATGCCGATTTGCACTCCTACCTGCGGAACCAGGTGACTGCGCTGTATCCGCTCCAGACTCCGCAATGCGAGGGACAGCGCGACAGAGTAATTCTGGGCGGGGCCACCGTTCAGGCCACGCCCTTTATCCGGGTCCGCCTGCAAGCACCGGACTTGGTCCTCGTCGGCGCCGGCATTGCCCACGGATTGACGCCTGGATCTCAAATCGCGATCTATCCCCCCATGGCGACGAGCGGCGGGGTGCTACCCGCCCCCCTCGGTACGGCAACGGTCACGTCGGTCTCGGGAACGGAAGGAACCGCCAAGCTTGACTCCGCCCCTTCGCAGCCGTTGCCCGCAGAGGCACGCGGTCTCGTGTCGCGTCAGGCAATCGCCAGCTCGGCTCTACGCGTTGTGCTGTCGGGAGGCGACGGGGACGCCGCCTTGGAGGAGGTGCGGCTGGCAATCGCCAATTCGCGGGGGGCAGGCCAAGCGTCCCCGTACGTCGAGGTGGTGAGCGCTTCCGATACCTCGTGGAATGCCAGCGTTCGGGTGGAACAGGGCGGCTACTGCGTCCGCGATTCGAACGGTCGCCTGACGGTTAAGCCGATTCCAGTTAACAACCGAGCCGCAGCAAAGGTGCGAGAGGCTTTGGAAAGCATTGCGCGATTCAGGATCGTGGCGGAGATGGAGAACTCCGGCAAGTCGCGGTTTGCCGGCCAGTTCGAGATCCGACTGCGCAAGTATCGCCCTAAGTGCAAGCCGTCCGAGATGGAGCTCGTTCGGCCGGACAGCCAGGGATCGATCAGCCTTTCTTACGTGGCCGGCCTCCCAGAGTTGAACTGGTACGTGGTCGAGGTGTGGAACCGGTCTCCGTTGCCCTTCTATCCCCACATCTTCATCATGAGCGAAGACTTCAGCATCAAGGTGCTGTACCCGGTCGGCGGCCAGAACGAAGCCCTGAACCCCGGCGCCTCGCTGTTCACCCTGCCGGAAATGGGAGGCCACGCGCTCGATGTCTACCTGCCCGGCGATCTCCCGGACGAAGAACGCTGGGACAGCAGCCGTGATCGCATCAAGGTAATAGTCACGCAACGGCCCTGTGATGTGGCCAGCGTGCTCCAGCAAGGCCCGCTCGAAGTTCCCGCGCCTCGGAGTGCACGCGGCGGCAGCCAACTCGAACAGTTCCTGGCAGCGGTAGCTGCCGGATCGGGAACACGTCACGGCCGTCCGCAGAGAACCGATGTCGGCGAAGAGTGGGCCACGGCAAGCCTCTCTTACACGCTTTCACGCGTAACCGAGTCGGTCACGATGAAGGCGGCGCCCGCCGTTATCCGGCTAGGCGAGGGTGTAACCGTGGAAAAGCCGCACGGCTTGGAGGGGTTGATCAGCGCGGAGCCGCTAACGCAGGCTGCGCGAGGGACGATTGGGGCCGAATCCGTCAGACCGCCGACAGCACTCCGCGAGCTTCGCGATGCTTTTGCACCTGTCGTGCGCGGGGGCGGGCGGGGATTTGACGACGAGCCACTGATGTTCACTATTCAGACTGAGCCGGGTTCTTCCAGGTTTGTCAGTTCGAATACGCCTTTGCGGCTTCGACTTCGAGAGGAGGCGGACGATTTTCTCCCGGTTGTTTTCGATGGCGAGGATTACCTCCCCGCAGGACACGGCAGCGGGTCGAACGTTGTGGACATCGTGCGGCTGCCGGAACCTGCCGGTGGTTCAGAGGGGACCACGAGAGGCTTGACGAAAACGCTGCGCCTGTTCGTCTACAGGAAAATCGGCCGGCCGGCTCGGGATACCGGCTTGCGCGTTCTGGAAATCGACGCCATGGGGTATCGCTACCGGCCGGTCGACGCATCGCGATTCAGGCGGGGCGATCGTGTGGCGCTGATGGTGCACGGATTTCTATCCGACAGCGGCTGGATGGCGCGGGACGTGGCGCCGGTTCTCCAGTCGGAGGTACGCCCCTACGAGCATTTCCTGACCTGTGACTACGAGACCTTCGGGACCAGCGTCGAGGAACACGGCCGTGATCTGGCAACCGCTCTCCGGCAGCAGTGCGGCTTCAAACCGGGCACAGAGATCACTCTTCACGTGTTCGCGCATGGAATGGGAGCCCTGGTGTCCCGATGGGCTGCAGAGATGGCAGGCGCAGAGGAGATCGTCGGTCGAATGATCCTCGCCGGACCGCCCAATCGGGGCACCTCGCTCGCGTCGATCAGCCGCAGCGGCGCTTACCTGTTGGCGGCAATCCTCAACGGGCTTGCCCCGGTGCCGCTTGTCGGCGCCGTTGCCTGGACGATGGAGAAGCTTTGCGAACACGGCCTCGGCTGGCGTGACCTCGAGACCGACTCTGCTCTCACCAAACAACTGAATGAGCTCAACTCGCCGGCAAGTGTTCCCTATTTTGTACTCGCCGGCAACATGCCGTCTGAAGGCCCTGGCTCGCGGCTGGCGCGCCTTGCTCGGAAATTATTCGACAAGTCTCTTGACGGCGTACTCGGAGAGCGCGAGAACGACGGGGTCGTTCCGATGTCTTCCCTTAAAGGGCTCCGGGGGGGAACGTATACTCTCCTGACCACTTGCGTGCTGCCCTGCGATCACTTCAGCTACTTCGTGGTTCCCGAAGCTCGGGCGGCAATGCGGCAGTGGATACTGAACCGCAAGTAAAGGGGTGCTGCAAATTGTCTCAATCGTTGGTTGATACTCCTGGGGGACAGCATGAGCGAGACAGAACCGGCCGAGGGCTTCCGACACGGACGCCCTCGCCAGATTGAGAACCGACCATATGCCGAGTATGCCGATCGGTGGGCGATCGTAGTGGGCATATCGAGTTATCAGCACGATTCGCTCTGTCTTCGGTACGCGCATCGAGATGCGAACGAGTTTTGTGATTGGCTCCAAACACCGTCGGGCGGTGGCTTCGCGGCTGATCATATTGTCAAGCTGATCGACCAGGAGGCGACAACTTCGAATATAACGCGCGCCTTGCGCAGCTTTCTTAAAAGGCCCGCGCGCGAGGACGTCGTGGTCGTCTATTTCGCCTGCCACGGAGGACCCGACCCCGACCGTCCAGGCAACATCTATCTGCTGACCCACGATACAGATCCCGGCGACATCGCCGGAACAGCACTTCCAATGCGGGAGATCGATCTGGCGCTGCGCGAGAATCTTCTTGCCGAACGGGTCGTAATCATCGCAGACACGTGCCATAGCGCGGCCATAGCCGCCAATCGCCGCGCCAGCGGCGGCAGCGCCTTGGTTAATCGATATCTTCAGGAGTTAAGCCTGTCGAAACCGGGTACCGCGTTGCTGACTTCAGCGGATTGACCCTGGCAACGCCGACGCCTGCTACTACCTCTCGATTCTCCAGCCGACTACGCGTCCAACATTTGGCGAAGGCTTTCCGGACGACCCTCGAGCCGC
>RPQK01000242.1 GCA_003819755.1 Acidobacteriota bacterium
GCTTCGACTGGCCCAATCTCCAAGGGATCAAGGAGAAGGTCATGGAGGAGTTCCAGGAGCTGGAAATAGCGGTCGATGAGAAGAGCGACGACCGAATTCGCGAGGAAGTCGGCGACCTTCTTTTTGCCGCACTCAATGTTGCCCGGTTCCTCCAGATCGACCCTGAGACCGCTCTAAAACTGGCGAACACGAAGTTCGCAGACCGCTTTCGAAGGCTCGAAAAGCACTTCGCCGACCAGGGGCGACGCCTGAAAGACGTGTCGCTGGAAGAAATGGAGTCGGCGTGGCAATATCTAAAGAAAAGCAGGGGCGAAGGGGCGTAGGGGTGAAGCGAAGAAGGGGCAAAGGTCGATCGAAAAGTTTGGCGGCCTTCCCCTTTGCCCCTCTGCCCCTTTGATCCTTTGCCCCTTCACCAAGGTAGAATCGAATGCCGAAAGACGAGAAGGAACTGGAAACCGGATTCAAAGTCACAGATCGCAGGCAGTTTACTGAAGAGGGCGAAATTCGCAAGGATGCCCCGCCACCGCCACCTGAAAGTCGGCGACCTGAGCCACCGCGGGGCGCGCAGCCGTCCGGGCCGCGCCAGGCGCCGCCCCCACCCAGACAGGGACAACAACCTCCCTCCGGGCAGCAGGGGCGCAAAGAAGAGCTGACGATCGACTTCCCGTCTTTTCTCCTCTCGCTGGCCACGTCCGCCATGGTTCACATGGGCGAGGTCGCTGATCCTGCGACCGGTCGGCCGGCGGAAAATCTGCAGGCCGCGCGTCAGACTATCGACATCCTGACTATCCTGAGAGAGAAGACCAACGGGAACCTGTCGGCCGACGAGCAGCGGCTCCTGGACGGCCTGCTCTACGAACTGCGCTTGAAGTTCTTGAGCAAATCCAAGGCCATCAAGTTCTGATGAAGGTGACATTCCTCGGGACCGGGACCTCGCGCGGCATCCCGGTTATCGGCTGCGGCTGCCGTGTCTGTCGTTCCCCAAATCCGAAAAACAAGCGCTTGCGTTCCTCGCTTCTGGTCGAGAGCGAGGCGACCGTGGTCATCGACACCTCGGTTGATTTCCGCACGCAGATGCTCCAGCACGACATCCGCAGGCTTGACGCCGTCGTCTATACCCACGCGCACGCGGATCACGTCCTGGGACTCGATGACGTTTTTCCGCTCAGTGTCCGGACAGGTCGCGCCATTCCGGCCTACGCAAGTCAGGAGACGCTGGAGCAGATCAAAGTGACTTTTCGTTACCTTTTCGCCGAGAACAGGTACCCGGGGATAGCCGAGGTTGACCTGCGGGCGATAAACGGTCCATTTCAGATCGCGGACCTCGGATTTCGACCGATTGAGGTCTTTCACGGCGAGATGCCGGTGCTCGGATTTCGGATCGGCGATCTGGCGTATGTGACGGATGTCAACCGGATCCCGGAGCCCTCTATCGAGAAACTTCAGGGGCTGAGGTACCTCATTCTGGATGGTCTCCGGTACCGGCCTCACGTTTCACATTTCAGCTTGGAACAGGCGGCCGAAATGTCACTGCGCCTCAAGCCGGAGATGACCTACCTGATCCACATGAGTCACGACGTGGATCACGACGAAGGCAATCGGCTGCTGCCCCAATCCGTTCGTCTGTCATACGACGGCTTGGTGTTGGAAATCTAGATGCGCACCGTTAACGACCTCGCCGACATTCGAGACTCGCTCAGTTATCCGGTGCTCAGCATCGGGGCGTTCGATGGCATTCATAAGGGCCATCAAGCGATTATTCGATTTCTTGTCGACCGGGCCCGGGAAAAAGACGGGACCTCCATCGTCCTCACGTTTAACCCGCACCCGCAGAGGATCATTACACCCGCCACAGCCCCACCGCTTCTCCAGACGGGCGAACAAAAGGAGAGAATTCTCAGGGATATGGGGGTGGATATCCTCGTGCGATTCCCCTTCAGTCGGGAGTTGTCTCTGCTGCCGCCTGAGAGATTCCTGACCGAGGTTCTGTTTGCCTGGGATCTTCGAGAGATCGTGGTCGGCGCCAACTTTCGCTTCGGACACAAGCGTTCGGGCGACGTTCACACTCTTCGGGAAATGAGCAGTCAGCGGGGAATTCCGGTGCACGCCATTGAGCCGGTTCACCTAAGGGGAGGAAGAATCAGCAGTACTCGAGTACGAACGTTGCTCAAGGAAGGGCGTCCGGAACTGGCCCGTCGCCTGCTCGGCAGGGCTTACCAGCTGCGGGGGACGGTTGTGCGCGGAGCCGGCAACGGGGCTGTGCTGGGATTTCCGACCGCAAACCTCGAGCCCCAAAATGACGTAGTGCCGGCCGTAGGTGTCTACGCCGGACGAGCTTATCTGGGCGGACAAGAAACGGCCTGTGTCATTAATATTGGCTTCCGTCCCACTCTGTACGAGCGCCCCGAAGGGGCACCGGTTATTGAAGCACACCTTCTCGACTTCAAGGGGGACCTTTACGGCACGACCGTAAGCCTTGATTTCTGTCTACGTCTTCGCGCCGAGAAGCGTTTCGAGTCAGTGGACAGCCTTAAGAAACAGATTGCCAAGGACATCGCGGTGACCCGAAAATATCTCACACATTTTGAAAGGATTAGCAGGATTCAAGACAAATCCTGTTAATCTGTTAATCCTGTCAAGATGTGTGAAAACGACGAGACAACCATGGTTACCTTAGATGACGTCAAGAAAATCGCGGATCTGTCGAAGCTCAGCTACACACCTGACGAGATCGAACGGTTCGTGCAGCAGTTCCAGGAAATCCTTCGCTACTTCCAGCACCTGGATACGGCGCCCACTGAAGGCGTGAATCCAACCTACCACGCTCTGGAGGGCGTTATCGGTACTCCCTTCCGCCCGGACGAAACGAAGCCTTCTCTTCCTCGGCGGGAAGCGGTAGCCAATGCTCCGCGCGAAATGGAATCGCAGTTCCGCGTTCCGAAGGTGATCGAATGAGAGAGCTATCCCGATTTTCGATCAGACAGCTTCATAACGGCCTAAAACGCAGAGAGTTCTCCGTCCGAGAGATCGCATCAGCCTTCCTGACTCGGATCGAGGAAACCGATAGCCGCGTTCGCGCCTTCATTACGGTTCAACCGGAACAGGTTGTCAAGCATGCCGAGGATCTGGACCGGAAACTCAGTAGCGGCGAGCTTGGCATGGGGTTCCTGACCGGAATCCCGCTCGCGCTCAAAGATAACCTCGTAACGCAGGGTACGCGCACGACAGCCGGATCCCGCATCCTGGAAAACTACGTCCCTCCTTACGACGCGACCGTGACGAAGCGACTTCGAGACGCTGGTGCGCTGGTGATAGGGAAGACCAATTGCGACGAATTCGCGATGGGCTCGAGCACAGAGAACTCAGCCTATTTTTCCACACGGAATCCCTGGGACGTCAGCCGAGTCCCGGGCGGGTCCAGCGGAGGATCTGCGGCGGCCGTGAGTTCCTGCCAGGTCCCGGCCGCGCTGGGAAGCGATACAGGCGGTTCGATTCGACAGCCGGCGGCGTTTTGCGGCGTGGTCGGGCTGAAGCCGACCTACGGCCGCGTCTCACGCTATGGATTGATAGCGTTTGCCTCGTCACTGGATCAGATAGGCCCGTTTGCCGGGAATGTGGCCGACGCGGCCATGGTTCTTCAGGCGATCGCCGGCCATGATTCGAGCGATTCCACCTCGGCGGCCCGTCCGGTTGACAACTACCTGGTCGAGGTCGGTCGAGACTTGAAGGGGGTTCGACTGGGGATTCCCAAGGAGTGGTTCGGGTCGGGACTCGACCGCACGGTCGAGTCTGCTGTTCGCGCCGCCATCGGGCGGCTGGAAAAGCTCGGGTGCTCGGTTGTCGAGGTCTCGCTCCCGAATACCGAGTACGCCATCAGCACCTATTACATAATCGCCCCAGCGGAAGCCAGCTCCAACCTTGCCCGCTACGATGCCGTCAAGTACGGCTACCGATCCCCAAATCCCAAGGATCTGGAGGACATGTACAAACGGTCTCGCAGTGAGGGTTTCGGAGCCGAGGTCAAGCGCCGGATCATGATCGGTACTTACGTGCTCAGCTCCGGCTACTATGACGCCTATTTCCTCCGAGCGAGCAAGGTGCGAACGCTGATCGCTCAAGATTACGCCAACGCCTTCGAGACAGTGGATGCGCTCGTCGGACCCACGACTCCGTCGCTTCCGTTTAAGCTGGGGGAAAAGACGGAAGACCCGCTCGAGATGTATCTGTCGGATGTTTACACGGTGACCGCCAACCTGGCGGGAATACCGGCGATATCCGTGCCCTGCGCCATTACCGACGAGAAACTGCCCGTCGGCCTGCAGATCCTGGGAAGACATTTCCAGGAGGGCCTGCTACTGCGAATTGGGCACGCGCTGGAGCAGGATTTGGGGCTGGAAAGGCCGGTGTTGCCGGCAAAGGGACTAAAGGACCTCAAAGACCTCAAGGACCTCAAGGACAATGAGTGAGTTCGGGTGTCCTTGAGGTCCTTGAGGTCTTTGAGGTCCTTTAACAGGAAGCTACTTCGTCAGCAGCGTCCCCGCGTCTTCATTAATTGCGCCCACCAACGCGTTCGGCTTGATTCCGCTGACGACCTGGAACGCGGTCACGCCCTGCTCGACTGCCTTCAGAGCGGTTTCAACTTTCGGTATCATCCCCTCGGTAAAACATCCCTGCTGCATGAGCCGGCGAGCGTCGGAGACAGAAAGGCGCGATATCAGGCTGGAGGGGTCCTTCGGATCAAGGTAAATCCCGTCCACATCCGAAATCGAGACCAGGCGATCGGCGCCCAGCGCGATGGCAAATTCGGTCGCAACCGTGTCTGCGTTCACGTTCAGAATCTGTCCGGAGTCGTCGGCACACAGGCTGCAGATAACAGGTAGATAGGTCTTACTCGCCAATTGCTGAAGCGCGTTTCGATTCACTTCACGGATGTCTCCGACGAAGCCGAAATCGATCTCCTGGAATCCACCGTCGGGCGCTTCGATTCGCATGGGCAGCCTCCTCACACTTCTCGTGAGCGAGGCGTCGTAGGCGGTCAGCCCAAGGGCCGGAATCCCCTGGCTGACGAGAAGAGCTACGAGGTCGCGGTTTACGGCCGAAAAGACCATTTTCGCCGCTTCCAGCGTCTTCTCATCGGTGACTCGTCGTCCCTGATATTGAACCACTGGTATTCCGAGTTGCCTTGACAGCTCGGTCAGCTGTTTCCCCGCTCCGTGGACGACCAGCAGGTCGTGACCAAGGGCGCGCAGTTCGCTGATCTGGCGGACAAGATCAAGGCGAAGGCGGTGATCCTCCAGGACCTTGCCGCTCAGTTTGACGACAAGTTTCATAGCGCGCCAAGGATCTGGATGAAGCCTTCAATGTCCTCTTCCCGGATGATCAACGGCGGCATCAGTCGCAGGATCGACGGGTCATCGGAAGTGCCGGTCAACACGCCTTTCGCCATCAAGGCTTTCTGCACGCTCTTGGCACTCGCCCAGGGTCCGGAGAATCGCAGTCCGAGCAGCAGGCCGACACCCCGGACTTCCTCCACGATTTCCAGCCGTTCCAACGCTTCTTTGAGGTAGGCCGAGACGCGACGAACGTTTCCAAGAACGTCTTCGTCCTGGAGAAAATCGAGCGTGGCCTCGATACAGGCGCAGGCCAGCGGGCCTCCACCGAATGTCGTCCCCAGGTCGCCACTCTTGACCTCCGCGGCGACCGGCTCGGTCACCAGCATGGCACTGGCGGGAAAGCCGGATGCGATCCCCTTGGCGAGAGTCACGATATCCGGGTAGACGTCGTTGATTCCGGAATAGAGGAATCGCCCGGTTCTCCCGATGCCCACCTGGACCTCGTCGAAGATTAAGAGCGCACCCTGTTCACTGCACGCCCGGCTCATCTCGCTAAGAACGTGACCCGGAATCACATTGATTCCGCCCAAACTCTGGATCGGCTCGACAAGGAGTGCCGCGGTCTTGTCGGAAACGGCGGCAGCCGCATCCTGCGGAGCAATGATGCGGTGACCGGGAACGGGAGTGTTCAGATAGGCCGAGTATTTGGAGATTCCAGTCGCCGAGAGGCTGCCGTACGTTCTCCCGTGAAACGATCCTTCGAGCGAGATGACCTCCGTGCGGCCCGTAATCGCACGCGCGAGCTTGATCGCGTTTTCGTTGGATTCACTTCCCGAATTGGCGAGAAAAACCTGGTAGTAGGGGGGGCCGGCGCACTCAATCAGCTTGCGAACGGCGCGCGATCGCACGCTGTTGTAGACGACGTTCGAATAAAAAATAAACTGCGCCGCCTGTTCCTGAATAGCACGCACGATCCGAGGATGGCAATGACCGGTGACGACGACGGCATGGCCGCCATAGAGGTCCAGGAAACGGTTGCCTTCGGAATCAAAAACGTAGCAGCCTTCGCCACGCTCCAACGAGAGCGGCCACTTCGCATACGTCTTCAGCTGGTACCGATCTTCATCCGCCCGCGTGTTAGTCTGGGTGTCCTGCATGTTGTCCTCGAAAGACCTTAAAAGACCTCAAAAGACCTCAAAGACTTCAAGGACCTCAAGGACTGGAAGCGATTTCTGTCGTTGAGGTCCTTGAGGTCTTTGAGGTCTTTTTCCCTCTACGGATGTACGGGCGCCAGGTTCAGTCCCGTCCCCTCCGGGAAGCCACACATGATATTCATGTTCTGAACCGCCTGCCCCGCCGCGCCCTTCTGAAGGTTGTCGAGTACCGACCAGACTATCAGGTAAGTTCCGTCGACGGCCGCTCCGATGTCCGTAAAATTAGAATGCCTCACGTAGTTTACATCGGGTTTGTCAGCGACCCACCTGATAAAAGGTTCCGATCCGTAGTGATCCATGAACAACCCGCGCACCTCCTCGGGGCTGGCCGGCCGGCGCAGAGTCATATAGTGACTGGCGAATATCCCGCGGACAAAGGGGGCCGAATAAGTCTGGAAAACAACCCGATTCGCCGGGTGCCCCAGCGCCTGGACGATCTCCGGCAGATGCTGATGGCGGAACGGCTTATAGGGAAACAGACTATTGGTCCGACGAGGATGGTGCGTGCCGGCCGTCGGTGAATTCCCAGCGCCCGAGGACCCGGTTTTCGTATCCACGAACACCGGTCCTTCCACCCACCCCCCTTTCACAAGTGGATAGAGGGCCAGGATAGTGGCGGTCGCAAAACATCCGGGGTTCGAAACATATCTCGCCCTCCTAACGTCCTCCCGGTTGATTTCCGGCAGCCCGTAAACAAAACGCTTTTGGACCTCGGGATCCTCCAACGGGATCCCGTAATATTCCTCAAAGACGGCGGGATCGCTGATGCGGAAATCCCCGCTCAGGTCGATCACCGCAAGCCGGTCCGGCAACCCCGGCACCATTTTCATCGCATGCCCGTGAGGGAGAGCGAGAAAGAGGAGATCGAGACTCGAAGCGGGGACATCCTGAACCGCTGAGAACTTCAGGTGGTCCAGGAAACCACGCAGGTGCGGGTAGAGTTCGGCGACAGCCTTGCCAACGTGCTGCTGCGACGACACCCAGGCGATGTCGACATGGGGATGTCTAAGCAGGATGTGGATCAGTTCCGTGCCGCCATAGCCCGACCCGCCGGCTATGCCGACTTTAACCATGGCATCAATGACTCCAGGAGGAGGGTGCAGATCTTCCCGGCACTGTCAAAACCGTTAGCGGCCGGAATCCCGAAGTGCTCTTCGATGTAGCGGATCCCTTCGCCGCTGTCGGTGACCGGACCGGAGATCAGGGCCGGGCGCCGGGCGTGCGGAACCGAACTGTGCTGACCCATCCACTGGACGGCCCCCCAGACCCCCATGAGGTCATTGGCGCACAAAATCGTGCACAAGGACGATTCCATGAATTCCGTATTCTCAAAAACCGATGCCACCTGGTACCCGCCCAGGATCCCGTCGCCCATCTCGAGAAGGATGAAATCCGGCTTTCCCTCGGCAAGGTAATGCACCAGGGACCGGGCGACCGGCACTACGCTCTCCACTTCGGTCGTGGAAGGAAGTCCGAAATCCATGAAGCTCAGGACCTTCTTGGCGCCCGATTTCTTCATCCCGTGAGTGTCCTGGAGGCAGGCCACGCCGGCAACCTTGCCCGCGTGCACGGTAAAACCCTTCTCGGAAAACATCCTCAGGATCTGCTTGCACACCGTAGTTTTTCCAGCGTTCATGCAGGTGCCCATAACGAGGATTACAGGGATGGACGGCATCGGCCCCTCGACAAGAGCGAGCGCCTGGTGCCTGAGGTTTAAGGATGTCGCGCCGTCCAGGGAGACTGTGCCGATATACTCCACCAGTGCGGGCCAACCGAGATCGCGGTTGAAAGCCGTGCATTCTCCGATGACTCCGCCTTTGTTCAGCAGGTGCAGCAGAGTTCCAGGGCGCAGGTAAAGCGGGGCGCGACCGGAAAAGCCGCGCAGCGCCTTGCGGTTACCGAGTACACCCAACACCAGGTTCCCTCTCTCGAGCACAACTTCTTTGACTTCCCGAGTCTCCAGATTGGGATAGGCGGTGTTCACCTCGCGGACTCGCACCAGGACCACGTCGCCTTCGTCACACTCGCCCCCGGAAATAACCTGAATCGGCAGGTCAAGATCCATTTTGGCTACCGAGGAAGCGAAAAGATCCGGCACATAGCGGGTTTCGGCGACATCGGCGTGGGTCGTTATGTTCAAACACGTTTTCTGTTCGTTCATTTCTGAAATCCCTGGTCTCCTGTTTTGGGGCTGAAAAATAAAGAAGCTCGGAGATTCCGGCGATTATGCTGTGCTACGACGGAATCGGGCGGCATCCGGCGAGGACCTCGCGGATCCAAGGAAGCGTCCGATCCTGAGTCTGCAGTCGTAGCCCGAGTGCATAAACGATACATTTATGCAATTATATAGGGCCCTGTCAAGCAGATTCCCTGAGGAGCGACGAGAAAAATATGCGCGTTCGCTGCATAATATGCAGCGAAGCGGACGCGTACTCAGGAATAAAGGGGATTACGAGCCTGTTTCGCTCGTGAATAGGGAATAGACTTCACGCTTTGAAAGATTAAGATGCTCGGCCGCAGCCCGAATCGCGTCCCGCCGGCTCAGGCCCTTGGTTTCCATCAGGCCGCGGACATAAGCAACCACGTCCAGCTGCGGCGAGACAAGCGCGGCCTCCGGCTGAACGTACTCGACAACGAGGGTGTACTCTCCCTTGGGGGTTTCCTGCTGCACCTGGCCCAGGACGGCCTGGACCGGACCGAAATAGGAAGTCTCGAAAACCTTTGTCATTTCCCGGATCAGAAAGATACGCCGGCCAGCTGCTTGCTCGGCGAGAACGCGAAGCACGGCGGCCAGATCATGAGGGGCGACATAGAACACCAGCGTGGCTGCGACCGGAGCAACCTCGATCAACAGCTCCCGGAGTGCCGTCGCCCGCTTCGGCGCAAAGCCCAGAAAAAGGAACCGATCGGTCGGCAGTCCAGCGACCGAAAGGGCAGCCGTGAGAGCCGATGGCCCGGGCA
>RPQK01000243.1 GCA_003819755.1 Acidobacteriota bacterium
GACTGGGTGTTCCGTTCGCGGCGTACGGTTCAGACTGCGTCGAAGGCCAGGCGCGGATCAACCGCACCATGTTCTTGCAGCTTCTCGGCGCCGAATGGCTGCCCTCGATCCGCGACGTCCACGCCCGCCTGGTCTCTGATCCGCCGGCCCGCGTTGCGGACATCGGGTGCGGCGCGGGTTGGTCGAGCATAGCAATCGCCCGCAGTTATCCGAAGTCGGTAGTTGACGGCTTCGATATGGACGAAGCCTCGATCGATCTGGCGAATAGAAACGCCGCGGAATACAGCTTGCGCAGCCGGGTCACATTTCGGGCGAAAGACGCGGCCAAGGCCGGCGGCACGGGTCAGTACGACCTGGTGCTGGCCATCGAATGCGTTCACGACATGTCAGACCCGGTCTCCGTCCTTAAAACTATGAAGAAACTGGCGAAAACGAACGGCACAGTGCTCGTCGTAGATGAGAGAGTCGCGGAACAATTCCAGCCGGAGGCCGGCCTGATCGAACGGATGATGTACGGCTGGAGCATCCTGCATTGCCTTCCTGTCGGGATGGCGGGGCAACCGTCAGCAGGCACGGGCACGGTCATGCGTCCGGCGGTCCTGGAGCGATATGCCAAAGAGGCCGGATTCTCGCGCCTGGAGGTGCTGCCGATCGACCACCTCTTCTTCCGCTTTTACCGATTGCACAAATGAACCGGAGTGGAAAGGACCTCGAAGACCGCAACGACCTCAAGGACCGGCGTCTGATCAGTCCTTGAGGTCGTTGTGGTCTTTGAGGTCCTTTCGATTGCCTCAATCATTCAACTCATGCCATCATTCCGCCGATGCTCGTGGCCGCCCTTATCTTCCTGAGTGCCCTCCTCGCCCAAGACTGGGCCTTGACTCCTGACCTGCCGTCGCAACTTACCGAGAAGGAGTTGTCTCAAGGGAAAGAGCTCTACAGTGCAAACTGTCAGCGCTGTCATGGGGCCGACGGAGACGACGCCAGCCAAGAGGGGATTACGCCGCTGGGCGGGCTCTCCTTGAGGCTCGGTGACCCTCGCAATCGCAATTTCGGAGGTCCGTCGTTTCGCGCCCGAGGCCGCATCTACTCCCCCGTCGAAGCCAAAGCGCTGATGGGATACATCCTCACGCTGCGCGGAGAGAAAGGGTTTTCGCGCCCTGAGGCGCTCGTCTCACCTTGCCTGCTCAGCCGCAAGCAGACGAGGCGCACTTACCTTGTCATCGATTTACGTCCGGAAGCCGACTTTCGCGCGGCCCACGTTGGCGGCGCCGCCAACCTTCCGCCCAAAGCCCTGGCGAAGCTTGCGCACCCGGCCATGGGACGTGACCTGTCCAATCGAATCGTCATCCTCTATGACGAGGGCAGCGGCCTGCAGGCGTCAAAAGTCTGGCGGGCCCTCGTTCAGTCGGGTCACCGGACGGTCGCCGTTCTGGACGGCGGATTCGAGAGATGGGTTGCCGAGGACCGTGACATCACGTCAGCGGTATCGGCCACCCTGCCCTCTGTTCTGCTTATCGATTCTCCAGACACAGCAAACGCCGCCCAGCCGCCGGCCGAGCGAGTCCCCCTCCCCGAGCTGGATTATGACTGGCAGAAGACGGTGACGGACAACGGACTCCGCCCCGCATCGGAGCTCACCGGGTACCTGCGCTCGATAGGATTCAAAGGCGCCGGCCGTTACCGACTCAGACGCGGATCAAAAGCGGCAGATCTCCTGGCTTTCGAGCTTCACCTGCTCGGTTACGCGGTCCTCTCCTCAAGGAATCAGGAAATCGTCATCCGCTGAATCTTCCGGATAGCGCCTTTTTCCTGCCGCTTACCGGATTATGCTCGCAGCCAACCTCCTCGCAGTCGACAATCGTAGCCAAGATGAACATTTCGGGAGCCGAGATACAGACCATCCTCTTTCTGTTGGCCGGGTTCATGGCGGTCGCCTTGGCGTGGACCGCCTACCGGGAGGCCGAGCACAGCTCTGAATTAGGGGTCATGATCCTGATGCTCGGCGTTTACGCGCTGGCTTCCAGCGCCGCGACGGTCGACAGTGTCCTCTTCGGCGTCCTTCGTCTGATCGATCAGCCCCGCCACGTTTTCCTCGCTCGGGTTCAGCTCAGCCTGATGCTGCTGTTCCACGCCACCATGATGCACTTTGTATCGCTGACCTTCCTAAAAATGGCAGTCGCCGGCCGGAAACGAATCTGGCGTTCGTTCTGGCAACGAGTGTTGCCGATCGTGGTTTACGCCGGCGTCGCCGCGTTTCTAGTCGTCCTTTGGAGTCAAGCCCTGGTCGCGTTCAGGGCCGGGGGTTACACTCAACTCGGCGTCTCGTTGGATGGAACGGGCCTCTTCTGGTTCAGGCTTCTTATTACGCTGTTCTGGTTCGTCTGGATAATCGTCGTGGCCAAGATCGGGGATGACGGCGCGCCCTATTCTCTGAAATCGGGACTGGTGCGACTGAATCTGGGGCACTGGCACCCTGACAAGATGCTCGGCAAGCGGATGGCACTTCTCTATGGGCCGAGGGAATGGAACACATGGAAGCTGTTGAATGTTTACATGTTGTGGACGGTCCTCGTAGCTCCCAAAATTGTAAATGCGCCTGCGCAGATAACCGCCGTCTGGCTTATGACGCCGGCGATCTTCCTCCCCATACTGGTGTACTTCAAGATGAAGGCTGTTTTCATCGACGTCGTCGTCAAGCGAACGGTGCTGATCGCGTTACTTATGACGCTTGCCGCTCTTTTCTTCTGGCAGTTGGTTTTTCCGTTTGAGACGGCGACAACCCACGGGACAAAAAAGGCCCACATGGTGGTCTACCTTGGCGCACTCGCCCTGGCCGCTGCCTGGCCCTCCATCCGCTCCGTGGGCGGCCACCTCATAGACAGGTTCGTCTACCGCCGTCCCGACTATCACGAGATCTTGAAGGCGCTCGAGGAGAACCTGAAACGCTGCCCCGATGCCGACGCGGCGGTCACTGTGCTTCTCCGGGATATTCAGAAGGCGCTCGGCATACCGGCCCGCGTCGTCAGCGCAGGCGATTCTCTCCAGCCTTTCGAACCCGAGAATCCTCCAACTGTATTGGCTATTGCTGTTTCAGTCGGGAGCCGGGATTTCGGTGAGCTCCGGCTGGGTCCGCGGAACGGGAGCCGGCGCTATCAAAGTGAGGACATCCGATTCTTCGAGGCGGCTGCACATCAACTGGCTGGCACGCTTGAAGGCCTGGCGCTGCGCCAGGAGCGAGAGGAGCAGCGAACCCGCGAGCAGGAGCTTCGGGCCTTGGCCGCCCAAGCGGAACTGCGCGCCCTGCGCGCCCAGATCAATCCCCACTTCCTGTTTAACGCGCTGAATAGCGTCGCCCAGTTGACGGCCGAAGATCCGGCTGCGGCTGAAACGGCCTTGCTCAACCTGTCGGAAGTTCTTCGGTACGTTCTCAAAGCTTCGCAGCTCGACCTTGTAACTCTGGCTGAGGAGATTGATTTTGTGCGCACCTACCTGTCAATCGAGAAGATTCGTTTTGAGGACCGACTGCGGGTCGACATCCAGTTGCCCGATCGGTTGCGTGACACGGCTATTCCCCCGATGTTGATCCAGCCGCTCGTGGAAAACAGTGTCAAACATGGCCTTTCAGCCAAGGCAACCGGCGGATTGTTGTCGATCGTCGCCGAAGCGATTAACGACGTGGTCAGGATAACGGTGCGGGACGACGGAGTCGGATTCGATCCCCGTCCGTCGGCCCGAGAATCCGGCCGCGGGTTAGGGCTGGAGAATGTTCGCGTCCGTCTCGAGAGACTATACGGACCCGGGCATTTGCTCGTAAAATCCGAGCCGGGGAGAGGTTCCGAGGTGATACTGCTGATCCCGGCAAAGAGCGCGTGACCGACGAGCTCGAACGCCACTCAGGCGAGGGGAGAAAGCCCAGTGCGAGTCCTGATCGTCGACGACGAACCGAAGGCACGGAAACGGATGATTCGGCTCCTCTCTGCGCATAGCGGTATCGAGATTGTCGGAGAGGCGGGCGACGGACCGACTGCACTGGAAATGATTGAAACCTCCCGGCCCGACCTGGTCTTGCTCGATATTCAAATGCCGGAGATGAGCGGATTCGATTTGCTCGAGGAAATCCCGCCGGGCAAGTTCCCGCTTGTCGTCTTTGTTACCGCCTATGATCAATATGCCATTAAAGCCTTTGACGTGAACGCCGTTGATTACCTGCTGAAACCGGTGACGCCCGAGCGACTGGCCAAAACGCTCGAACGGGTGTCCCGGACGAGCTCGGCACGCGAGGCGGCCTCGGGCGCCGATCAGATTCGACGCCTGGCTGACACATTTCTCGCCGGCCGGAGAAGGACATTAGAACGGGTCTTGGGCCGCCGAGGAGGAAAGCTGCAGGTCGTGCCGGTCAGCGCTGTTGAAGTCTTCAGTGCGGAAGGGGAGCTCGTTTTCGCCTCTTGTCCTCAAGGTCGACTCCTCACCAACTACACTCTGAAAGCGCTTGAGAATCGGCTTGATCAAGACCGCTTTGTCCGGGTCCACAAAAGCTCCATCATCAACCTCGACCACCTGAGGGAGCTGGATATCCGGGCCACCGGGGGAGCAGTGGCACGCCTGGCATCCGGCTTGACTGTCGACGTGAGCCGGCGTTTCGTCTCGAACCTCCGGGAGCGGCTGAGCTGAAACCGGCTTTCGACCGTCCCGACGGCTCGGTTGTGAGTGCTTCATCGCTGCTGTAAACTTTCCTTAGCTAAAGCCATTTCTCTCCCATTCGCCTCGTCACGTGGAACCGTTCAGACGAAAGGAGTCGCATATGTTAGATCGCAGAGTATTAGTGGCGGTCTGCCTGACCATCCTGGTCGCTCTGACACCAGCCGTGATGGCGCAGTCGGATCAGACCGGAACAGGCAGCAGTCAAACTCAGAGTACGGTCGGAAGCCAACAGAGCCAGTCCGGCACCACAGCCGGGCAAACGAGTGGTTCTGGAGATCAAGGTCAAGTCGTTCGAGCGGCAACCGAGGTCTTCAGACAGATACGGCAAGGGAACTTGCCCTCCAGCATTGTGCAGAGTGCGAAGGCTATCGCGGTTATTCCGAGTGGCTCGTCCACCATGGGAGCGTCGCACGGAATGGGAACCCAGGGCACCATGACCACCATGGACCAGTCCGGCAGGAGCGGCATCGTCGTGGAGCGAAACACGGACGGAACCTGGAACCGGACTCCGGCCTTCATTCGATGGTCGGGCGGAAACACCGCCGCCTGGAGTGGCACCACCGGGACCCAATCCAGCCCCAGCACGACGGGAACCCAATCGAGCTCGAGCACCACCGGGACCCAATCCAGCTCGAGCACGATGGGAACCCAATCCAGTAGCACCGGAAGCAATGCAGGCGCTTCAGGAGGCGACATCGTTCTGGTTTTCGCAAATCAGGAGTCGCTGGATGCCCTCATGGACGGCACCCTTGATTTGAGCACCGAAGTATCGGTCGTCGCCGGACCGACAACCAACGCCGGCTCGACCGGAGCGCTGGGAACACCATCAACCGGGACCACCGGTACGACCTCGTCCACTCAGGACACGACGACCGGAACGACTGGTTCCAGCACCACCACGAGCAGCACCCGGAGTACGGTGTACGCTTATTCGTTTTCCCAAGGAACATTCACTGGAGCATCGATTACCGGAGGCAGCATTACGATCGACAACAGCACCAATCAGCAAATCTACGGCCGGCAGAGCGGCGCCAGGGAGCTGTTGAGCGGCGACACCACGCCGTTTCAGACGACCAGCACGACGCTTCAGCCGCTGGTTGACGAGTTGAACCAAGCCGGGAGCCGAGCCGAGTAATTCCCTGCCAACCGGCACCCGGAAGCACTCCGCTTCCGGGTGTTCCAACTATAGGGCGTGTTGCCCAAATCCGCGTCGAGCACTGGGCCATTTGGACTCCTTCATCCGCTTTTCAAGCACCCGCGATGATGAAAACAGGAAACGATGAGCCCCGAAGGGGCCTTTGATCGTAGCCCCGGGTGACGGAACCCCCGCGCAGCCGTAGTATTGTGTCCCTGACACTTGACCTCGCGAATATAATTGCGACCAGGACAAACACAGGAGAACGAACCATGCGTACGACTCGACGTGAGATGCTTGGAGTGAGCCTCGGCATTGCTGTGACTTCCTCTCTGCGCGCCCAGCCCGCCTCTTCAGCGCCACCTATCCAGCTGCCAAAACCGCAGACCGAGGGTGGAAAGCCCCTCATGCAGGCTCTGATGCAGCGAAAATCGACTCGTGCCTTTGACGGCCGCAAGCTTCCTGAGCCGGTTCTGTCGAGTCTTCTCTGGGCCGCCTGGGGCATGAACCGGCCGGACGGGAAACGAACCGCCCCATCGGCTATGAACAAGCAGGAAATCGATGTTTACGTCCTCCTTGAGCAGGGAGCCTACGTTTACGAAGCTAAGGAACACGCGCTCAGGCCCGTGGCGGCCGGCGACCTCAGGGCGCAGGCAGGCAGCCAGGATTTTGTCAAAACGGCCCCCCTTAATCTCGTCTACGTCGTCGACCTGACCAAAGCCGGGGGCAACAACGAGCAGGACAAGGTGCTTTACTACGGCACGGCGACCGGCTGCATCGCGCAGAATGTTTACCTGTACTGCGCGTCCGAAGGTCTGGTGACCGTTGTAAGGGCCTATGTCGACAAGGCGGCACTCGCCCCTTCGCTCGGACTGAAACCGGAACAGCGAATCGTGCTCGCGCAGACGGTTGGATATCCGGCGGGAACGCCCTCGGTATCCTAGGCGGACAGACGCGGACCAACACGCACGGACAACGGAAATCAGCTTGCGGCTCTGGTCTTATGGTTTGTCGATTTTCGTCCATTTTTCTCGCATCGCTTTTGGTTGCCGCCCAGCCGGCGCCGACCTACTTTCCGCCGCCCGATTCGGCGGGCGGCTGGCGGCGCCTGACTAAGCCGGAGGACATTCGACGGGTTGCGCAAATTGACATTAGACGCCTGGACGCCGCCTTCGCCGCCGCCGAAGCGAGCAGCAAGAACGGCGGCCTCCTCGTGGTACGGCACGGGTGGCTGGTCTACGAGAAATATTTCGGCCTTGGCCACCGGAACGCCGCACCAAACCTCGGGTCGGTTGGCAAGTCCTTCACCAGCGTGGCGATCGGCGTTCTCATGTCGGAACGCCTAGAGCTCTTTCCAGACGGCCTCGATCAAAAGGTCTTCACGCCCACTTATCTGCCCTCCGAGGCGTTTCCAGTGTCCGATCCTCGCATGGCCGAAATGAAGCTCGGTCAACTCCTCTCATTCACGGCCGGAATCCGGGGCAATAACCCTTCTTTTGTCCGCGGAGCGGAGACAGCTATCAACCCGTCTGGACCGGACGGCTGGCAGGCGATGGTAGACACTATAGCCGTCGGGAAGAAGGACGCGCATGACAACGGTGCTGTCCGAACAACCTCGACGCTTTGGTGCCGGCCCGGGGACGGCTATAGCTATGCGACCGCCTCGGCCCACATCGCGTCGATGATTGTGCGGCATGTCTCCGGGATGGAATTGCAGGAATATGTGAGAATCCGGCTGGCGGAACCCCTGGGCTGGGGGCCATTCACGTACGGTTACCGCTACGCCGAACAGATCACCCACACGCCGGGAGGGGGCGGGATAGCGGTGAGGGCGACGGACATGCTCCGTTTCGGCTACCTGCTTCTCCGTCTCGGCCGATGGGGCAACCGACAACTGGTGCCGGCCGATTACGTTCGGCACTGTGGTCAGAAGTCGGTCTACAATCCCCATTACCCGTACAGCCTCCAGTTCGACGTGAACACAGACGGACAGATATCAAACTGGCCCCGCGACACTTTCTGGAAGTCAGGCTCGGGCGGGCACGTACTCTACGTCGTCCCCTCTCTCGATCTAGTCGTGTGGAAACTGGCAGGAAGAGACTCGCAGTACTCAGAGGCAGACACCGGGACAGCGGCTGATGTTGCGGTAGCGCAAGCCGCGGCTGAAAGCCGGCGTAATTGGAAGGCTACCCTGGACGATAACGCCGCCCAGCGAGCCGTGTTGGACAGAGTGCTGGAAGCCATCATTCAGTGACGGCGGTGCTTCGGACCACCACAGACTGACCGCCAACACGGTCCCTGCTGCGTATGTTTCTGACAGTCCGTGTTCGTCCGTGTCAGTCGGTTGTGGTCAAGTTCTGTCGACCTTTGCGAAGCAGGTCGATACCATGGATGGAAGAGGTGCTGTATGCCAAAGCCCACCACCAAAGTGAACCCCATCCAACTCCAGAAGTATTTGAAAGGAATCAACTACCCGGCCACTCAGAAGGATATACTCGATACTGCTCGCAAGAATAAGGCCGATGACAACATCCTTGACACTCTTGGGCAACTGCCCGACCGCGAATACAAGAACCCGGCCGAAATCAGCAAAGAGATCGGGAAGAGCTAGGAAACACAAGGGCTCCGCCCGGAGACTAAGTGCGGATGGGCAAGACCGACCGAGCCTTTATGGACTGCGTTCAGTCGAAGTTCTCCGAGTTTGCAGGGAAGATTGCTCGGGATGAGAGGATTGCGGTCGCCTGCCATAACGACGTAGACGGCTTGGCTGCCGGCTCGATCCTTGGTCGGTCTCTGGCCGCGGCCGGTTCCCTGGTCTCCGTCTTCACAACCGGAAAGGCCCAGACTCCGTGGAGCCCGGAGATTATCGAGAAGCTGGCTGCCGTCCGCCCCGCCGGGGTCATTGTGGCCGACTTCAGTCCGCGTTCCGCCCAGCTACTGCCCGGTATCCCGGCTCTGATCATCGACCATCACAGGCCCGAAGGGCTGGCCCTGGATACCGAGGTGATAAGCGGATACGGAAAGGATCCAACGCCGACCTCCGGGCTTCTCGCCTTCTGGGCATGCGAGGCTCTTGGTGATACGGCCCCGCTTCGCTGGCTCGCCGCCCTTAGTATCCTCGGCGACTTGGCGGAATCAGGTGAGTTCCCTGAACTGGACGAGGAGCGGGTGATTCATGGACAAAATATGCTGCGCGAGGCGACTTCCCTCTTGAACGCCCCGCGCCGGTCCTCGTCTGGCGATGCTACCCCGGCCCTTGACCTGCTCCTCAAAGCGAACAGCCCAGTGGAGATCATCCAAGGTCGCTTTCCGGAAGTCGCCCAGTTGAAGCGGGCCCGAAGCGAGGTGCAATCGGCCCTGCAGCGGGCCAAGATGGCCGCCCCGACGTTCAGCGGCGGGGTGGCTCTCGTACGTATTGATACACCGTGCCAGGTGCATCCGATCATCGCGCAGATCTGGAGAACCCGTCTAAAGAAATATATCGTGATGTGCGCCAACAGCGGGTATCGGCCTGGTTACGTGCACTTCAGTGTCCGATCGGCCACGGGTGCCAACCTCCTCGATTTCCTGAAAGAGTGGGCGCCTGCCGGTGCCGACGAACATTACGGCGGCGGGCACGATCAGGCTACCGGTGGCGCCCTGCGCATTCCCA
>RPQK01000244.1 GCA_003819755.1 Acidobacteriota bacterium
CATCGCTCCCCTTTATCGTGCTTGCTGACGCTAACGGCACTGATTCTGTTCGCACGAAGAATGCCGGACGCGTAAGTTCGGAAATGGGGTTGTCTGAGAAAGAATGGGCGGTATTTGCGCAGGGTGCGGAGCGTATCGCCCGCGCGGTGCAACGCCAGACGGGCCTGCCAACTGTTTTTCACCATCACTGCGCCGGGTTCGTGGAGACTCCGTCGGAAATTGCCCGGTTGATGGACCTTACGGATCCCGGGCTCCTGGGGCTGGTACTCGACACCGGGCATTACACGTACGGGACCGGCGCCCAAGGGGGAAGGGCAGCCCTCGAGGGGCTCGAACGATTTTGGGAGAGAATCCGGCATCTGCACTTCAAGGACTGCCATTCCCAAGTCGCGGCCAAGGCTCGCGCAGAGGGTCAGGACTATTTCCAGGCGGTCGGGAACGGAGTCTTTTGTGAATTGGGTTGCGGGGAAGTAGACTTCCCTGCGATTGTAACCTTTTTAAATGAGCGCCGTTACGACGGCTGGATCGTCGTCGAGCAGGACGTTCTGCCCGGAATGGGAGCGCCCAGGGAAAGCGCGCTGCGTAATCGTAATTATCTCCGCTCGCTCGGACTTTAAATTCACGGTGAAGCGACTATGACTGACAAACTCAACTTCGCTCTTATCGGTGCCGGCCGGATCGGCCGCGTTCACGCGCAGACAGTGGCGCAGCGCATCCCGCACGCGCATTTGTCCCTCGTTGTTGACACGGATCTCGAGGCGGCTCGGCGACTGGCCGGACTGTATGCGGTTCCGCGAGCGGTGTCCGATTATGCCGAGGCGTTGGCAGACCCGGATGTCGACGCGGTCCTCATCTGCACGTCGACCAACACGCACGCCTCGATTGTGCAATACGCCGCTCGCGCCGGAAAACACATCTTCTGCGAGAAGCCGATTTCGCAGTCGCTCGCCGAGATCGACGAAACGCTAACGGTGGTGGAGAAGGCGGGAGTCAAATTTCAGGTGGGGTTCAACCGTCGCTTCGATGCGAATTTCAGCCGGGTCCGGCGGGCCATTGAATCAGGCGAGATCGGGGAGCCGTCGCTTTTGCACATCATCAGTCGCGACCCGGCACCACCCTCGATCGACTATGTCCGTTCTTCGGGCGGGATGTTCCTCGACATGACAATTCATGATTTTGATATGGCCCGTTATTTGATCGGTTCGGACGTCGAGGAGATTTTCACTATGGCTGGGGTCCGCGTTGACCCTGCCATCGGGGACGCGGGTGACGTGGATACCGCGATTATCATGCTGCGCTTCGCTAACGGGGTTATTGGCTCGATTGACAACAGTCGCCGAGCCGCTTACGGCTACGACCAACGGGTCGAGGTCCTGGGGAGCAAAGGTGCAATAGCCACACTGAACAACTATCCGAACCAGGCGATCGTGAGCGATGCCGAGAGCGTCCGGCGGGATCTCCCGCTCAATTTCTTCATGGATCGCTACACTGACAGCTTTATAGCGGAGGTCTCCGTTTTTGTGGACGCCATTCTGCGCGACGCGCCGGTGCCGGTCTCCGGGAACGACGCCCGCCTTCCGGTAGTCATGGCGCTTGCCGCCGCCCAGTCGCACCGTGAAGGCCGCCCAGTGCGGCTGAGCGAGATTACGGTAGCGGCGTAGGTGGATCAGTGGCGGTTGAGTGGCTCGCTACAAAACGGCGAGTCACTCAACCGCCGCTGGTCTGGTGCCAGTTGTCGGTTCGCTCACCACCGCAACGGCCACAAACGGTTTCCCGGACTTGGTAAATGTTCCCCTGAAGTCTTCAACGGTAAAACGTCCCTCGGCTATGGCGCTACGGATCTTCTCGCGATCCGGCGAGCCGATCTCCGACAGGTGAGGGTGCAGCAGAGTCTCGATCAAGTCCGCCCTCCCTTTGAGCTTGGTCCAATCGATCGACAGGATCTCGTTGTACCGATCGCCAAGGCGTTGGCGCAGCGCTTCCTCTTCGTACTCGACTTTCAGACTCTCGTTGTAGGTGATCCTCAAGCGGCGGTTGCCGACTTCCGTAAACCAGTAACGGCCCCTGAAACCCTTCAGATGGCTGGCCAGCCGACGTTGGAGACTGTGCTTTTCCTGTTCAATTTTCCGCTCTTCGGCCTGGATCTCCACGTATCGGGCGAGCACTGCCGCTATCTCGGCTGTGAGTACCGGTTGGTCCATAACAGTCTTTTTCTCCTCCACTATTAATAACGCTCGAGTCTGAAAATCTACGAAGGAAAAAATGTGGGGCGGGAAACGGGCCAGCCAAGGCGCTTCACACGCTAACGTTTTCTCTTACCTGCGGGGCCGCGGCCGGCGAGATTGGTCCTTCAGTTTGAACACGCCCTGCGCAGTCGCCAGGTAGACCACACTCGGGTCGCGAACGCCTATGGCTATGCCGTTGACCGGGACGACGCCGTCGCCGAATCGCGGAAGCCCTAGATTAACGGGGACCCAGGATGCTCCGCCGTTCAGGCTGCGGATGACGCCGCTCGACGTCGAGTACGCGAAAAGCCGCCTTGAATTCACCCGATCGATTGTCACAATCTGAAGGCCGGGATCCGGCAAGATCTGAGTCCAATTGCTTCCCGCGTCCACGCTTCTCCACAGCCCGTCGTCGGCCGCATAGACCGTTCCCCGCCGCGATGGATCGGCCTCAAGGCCTCCGAATCCTGTGTTGAGACCTTGACCGCTTAGAGTCCAGGTCTGACCTCCGTCGGTGCTTGTCGATAGGCCGTCGAGCGACACCGCATAGAGGAGATTCGGGTCATGCCAGTCGACGGCCACGTCGTAAGTGATGGCGAACGGAGAAGGGAACGCATTCAGGGGTTGGAAGGTCAGCGCTCCATCCGTGGTCTTGAACAGCCCGCCGCCACTGGCGTAAAGAACACCTGAGCGTACCGGGTCTGGTACGAGCCAAGGTGTATGGTTTTTGGCTAGACCTGTTCCCACAACCGCCCAGAAGGCGCCACCATCATGGCTCTTGATCACTCCTTCGCGAATGGGCAAGTAAAGAGTGTCCGGAGTCCCGGGATCGATGACCATGCGGACCGGTGTGCCGGGGAAGCTTGTGGCCCCCGCCCAATAGCAGAGCCGAGGTCCGGTAGTACAAAGCTCTATCCAGTTGCGCCCGCCGTCAATGGTCTTCAGGTGGGTGCCGGCGTAGACGACATTCGAATCCCGGGGATCGACGGAGACTCCTGATATGGAGATGGCTGTCAGACCGGAGTTCCGGGCATGCCAGGTCGAACCTCCATCGGTACTGCGGAAGAGCCCGTCGAGAGACGTTCCGAGCCAGAGAGTGTCAGGGTCGACCTGATCGGCCCAAATCTTGATTGTTGGCACTACGCCGGCCAGACTCGCGCGGAGACTCCATGATTGTCCGCCGTCAGTCGTCCGATACACCGCATTTGGCGTGTTACCGTACAGGGTAGTCTTCTCAAGGATGTGAGGAGTGACGCTGAGGAAGCCGCTTAGAGACTCGGGCTTCGGCAGCTCGCTCCACGTTCCGCCGCAATCGGTACTCCGCCAGATGCTGCTCCCGGATCGCGCCCAGACCAGGCAGCTATCCAGAGGGTGAACCACAAGGTCCATGATCGAGGGTGGAGAGCCGGAAGTCTGGGCCATGCCTGATGACGAGAGTCGCCAGCTCTCGCCGGAATCCGTGCTCTTGAAGGGGCCGCACGTGGTTGCCGCCAGGACCGTGGCGGGGGGGCCCATCATGAGATCAAAGACCGAGCAGGTGGCGTCTATGCCCACATTGCGGATGGTCCACGCCTCGCCCGCGTCCGTTGATTTGAGGATCCCAAGGTCGCAAGCAATATAGACAATGTCGGGATCCAACGGATCAACCACTATGCGGTGTGGCGAAGCAGGACGGGCAGACCCCGAGGAAGGGAGGCGCAAAGCGTGCCAGCTGCCTCCCCCGTTGGTCGTCCGGTAGATGGTGTTCAGCTGGTCCCCCGTGATGAAGCCGACACCCCCGCCCGCGCCATACAATCGGAGAGGATCAGAAGGGGCCACCGTCAAAGTCCCGATGCTGATTACTCCCAGCCCCTGGTTGGTCGACTCCCAATTGGCTCCCGCATCGATGCTCCGGAAAACCCCCGAGTCAGTCCCGACGTAGATGGATCCAGGCATCGTCGAACTCTGAGCAAACTCGGGGATTGAGCCGCCCTCTGGGCCGAGCTTGATCCAGCCCTCAGCCATTACTGTTGCCCACGCAAACACGACCGTAGCCGCCAAACAGACGAACCGCGCGAGAAGCAGATTTTTGGCGTGTTTCGGCCATTTGGGCGTTCGGTTCATCGCCTACGTTTTAACTCGCCCGGCATGAGAATGTCAAAGCCGATGGGCGGAAGGACGCCGGGCCCGAGGCGGGGTGTTCAATGGGTCTACCCAAAATGTTCACTCGCTTGGGCTTTACTCGTGGGGGCGACCGATTATCTACGACCCCTTTGGGTATAAGCGCTCAACCCAGATGAGCGCTTATGCCCCTTTGGGGTCGCACCTTTTGCAACACCCTTGTGCGCGGCTCTGTGATTTGCCTTCGCTAATCCCCAACTCTCAGTCGACCCTGGAAGGTGATGGCGTCCGGTTCATACTTCATATCGACCTGCAGGGTCTTGGAGTCTGCCATCAAGCCCAAAACAGCGTCCCAAAGCAGGCGGTCGCTTTCAGACGAAGCGGCTGGCCGGAAAGTCTTGATGAGACTGGCCAGTTGGCTCGGCTCAACCAGTATAGTGGCGTGTGAAGACCCGCCGGCTTCCTGGGGCGGTTCGGACTTGAGGCTTTCGATCCAGGCGCGACCGGTCGCGAGACCTGAAGGCTGGAGGGCAACGACCAGGTAGCGATCATCTACCTCAAAGGCCGGCCCTTTGAGCGAAGACAGGGGGGTTCGCAGGGTCAGGCCGCTCATCAGCCGGCCAGGCTGATGCTCCTCCCACGACCTGGTCGACAGGATTCCAAAGCTGCTCAGCCAGAGCTGCTCGCCCGCCCACGAGAAAAGGTCTTGAAGTGTCCCTTCGATTGCCGTTCTGGCGCTCAGCTCCATAACGAGGACGACCTGCATCGAATTCTGATTTTCAGACCGAGTGGCAAGCAGCCAGGCACGGTCTCCGAAGACTTCGAAGAGATCCCGTTCCAGATGGCGTCCGTACCGGTGCTCGAACTCTTCCAGCCAGAACGCGATATTACGGAGCGGACCGTGAGGGTCACTGGCGGCGACGTATCGAATCCAGGGCATCCAGGCCCTGGATTCGGGGCGGAATGCCATAACCATGAAAGGCACTTGGTCCGACCCGTCGGGCATCCGAAGCAAAGAAGCGGCTGACGGGATCGCCACCGGCCGGGCCCCTGGGTCCAGGATTCCCGCTACTTCGGCCGGGAGGCGGTTGCGGTCATAGGCGACTAACCCATCGCTCCTGAATTCTCCGTCTACGAAATCCCGCCGGAAAGCCGCGTACCGAACGGCGCTCAGTTCAGCAGCCAACCCGGCCGCCGGACCCCTCAAGAGGTAAGGGCAGCTCTCAATCGCGGGTCCCCGCAACATTCGAAGCAAGGCGCCGGAGTTCACACAACCTCGAACCAAGCCTCCGGCCGGCAAGCGGTTCGCTATTTCGGTCAGAGGAACGGCTTCAGGGAACCTCGGACCCTGTTCTCGAGCCAGTTGCGCAAGCAGGTCCACTGATAAAGCCGGTCCCACCCACAGAACTCCGTCTCCCTCCAAATAAGCGACATCCGGCATGCTTCCCAGAATCGCCCGGGCTTTTCGAACGTCAGGCGGCTGGAGGATCGCGACAGGGACTGCAAAAGGCCAGCGATCAGCAGGCGCCAGAAAGAAGACACTGCGGCGGCCGGCAAGCAAGGGTATGAGGTCTGCCGCAACTCCGCGTCGGGACAACAGAGCATCCTGAAGGTTGGCGAGGGCGGGGGTACCGCGGATCTCGGCCCACCGCTCGTCCAGGTTCGATACCGAAACGGCCAGCAGCGCGGAAGCCGGTACTCGATCGAACAACTCGAAATCCCCTGACAAAGGGCCGACCACGGTCGGGGTTTGCCCCGCGACTCCAGACTCCCTGACGGAGTCAGATATCGAGGGCAGAAGCCCGAGGGCAGCCGCAGCCCACACGAGTAGCATTCTTCGCATAGTCCACCCCTTTCGATTGACGATTGATGATTGACGATTGACGATTGCCGGGAGCGCAGGCGCCTTGCCTGCGCTCCCAGCCAGCCTATTCCCCGGTGGTTACTTCAGCAGGTTCATCTTTGGCAGGAATGTCGCGTCCAAACGCGGTGAGGCCGCCGAGCGCACCCAGGCCCATTGTTTCGACGGCGCTCGACGGAACGATGATCATGGAGCCTTTCTGCCGCAGGCCTTCGTAGACCATGTTCATCGCCCTCAAGTGGAGCGCGACCGGATTATTGATGTAATGGGCCGACGCACGGGCGAACTTCTCGGCTATTTCCGTTTCCGCGGTGCCCAGGATGATCCGGCTCTGCCGCTCCCTCTCGGCTTGGGCCTGACGGCTCATGGCGTCCTCGAGGTCCTTGGGAATGATGATGTCTCGAATCTCGACCGCCTGTGTGGTGATTCCCCAGCCGTTGGTTTTCTCGTCGAGCACGTGCTGGATTTCACGCCCCAGCCGATCGCGCTCCGACAACAGGTTGGCCAGGTCGTTCTTGCCGATCGCATTGCGGAGCGCCGTCTGGGCGGACAAGATCACGGCGTCCTCGAACTGTTCGACCTCGAGGACCGCCTTCTGCGCATCCCAGACCATCCAGAAGGCTATGGCGTCGACATTGACAGGGACTGTGTCTGAAGTCAGGGTCGTCTCCGCGCTGAAGTCGGTCACTCTGACTCGCTGGTCGACGAAGCGGGCGACTTTGTCGACGACCGGAACAATGAAGAATATGCCAGGCTTGCGAAGCGCCTGGAATTTCCCGAACCGCAGGACGACGGCCCGCTCCCACTGATAGGCGATCTGGAAGGACGGCGCAATGATCAGCCCGACAATCGCCGCGAGCAGGAAAATTTCAGAGTCCGGCCGGAGATACATGTAGCCGAGCAGGCAGTCAGCAGCACCCCCGATCACTGCAAACTCCCAGACCTGGGTAATCCGGAGGATAAGGGCCATGGCCAACCCGGAACCCATGAAGAGCAGGACCGCCGTCGGGCTGAAGGAATACACCTGGAGGAACACGACCAGTCCGGCCACATAGATGGCGATCAGGAGAAGGGCGTTCAGCGGCGCGAATCGGAAATCTGCACGCAGCGTCGCCGCAAAGTCCTGAACAGCGGCGCTCTCGAGCGCTCCGCCCGCTAGAACGGCTTTTACTGCCTGTCTTGCTTTGGATCTCATAGAGATCGCTCCTTTCGCTGTTGTAACCCAGTGAGTACTTCGTCCAGTGAGAGCCCGTAAGAAGAAGCGCGGGCCAGTATGTCGGTGATGATCTGATCGAGCATACGCTGCCGTTCCAGATCATCGATATCCGGCTTCCGGTCTCCGACGAATGTGCCCGAACCTTGATGTGTTTCGAGCAGTCCTTCGATCTCCATCTGTCGGTAAGCCCGGATGACGGTGTTCGGGTTGATCGAAAGGTCAACCGCCAGTTGCCGCACCGTGGGGAGTTGCGTGCCCGGCTGCAAATCGCCCCGCGCCATCGCGAATTTCACCTGCTCGATAATCTGCCGGTAAAAGGGAACCCCGCTTTTCGGGTCAATCCGGAATTCCAATTCTCACCTCCGACGTTTCCGTTCGCCAGTGTTATAGTAGACTAGTACAATGTAGGAATCAAGCAATTTTTTTCCAGCTTCTGCTGGTGCCACCGCGATCCGTCGCAACCCCTTGCACGTGATCCGCTTCTGGCGGAAGATGACCGTATGGAAAAGAGCCCTAAGAAGGTTTGGTCTAGAAGGGAATTTGTCTCGAGCTCGGCTCTGACCGCGGCGTCGTTCCACATCGTCCCGGCGAGGGTGTTCGGACCCGACGCCCCGAGCAACAAACTGAACCTGGCCGGGATCGGCATCGGCGGGATGGGAGCAGGGAACCTGAAGGCGTGCGAATCCGAGAACATCGTCGCTTTGTGCGACGTGGACAGCGAGTATTCGGCCAAAACCATCAGAACGTACCCGAAGGCCAAGATCTACAAAGACTACCGGGTCATGCTGGAAAAGGAGAAGGGAATCGATGGCGTGATCGTTGCCACTCCTGATCACACCCACGCGGTTATCACCATGGCGGCCATGCAGGCGGGGAAGCATGTGTACTGCCAGAAGCCGCTCACGCACACGGTTTTCGAGGCGCGGGCCATAACCGAGGCGGCACGCCGCTACAAAGTCCAGACACAGATGGGGAATCAGGGGCACTCGTCCGAGCATATCCGGCTTCTCAAGGAGTGGCTGGCGGACGGAGTGATCGGGAATGTCACGGAAGTGCATGCGTGGACAGACCGCCCGGTCGGGGGCGATCCATGGTCGAATTTTGCGGTTCAGGCAAAACCGAAAGGCACGCCGCCCGTACCGGGGACGCTCGACTGGGACTTGTGGCTGGGGCCTGTCACTTACCGCCCCTATCATCCTGATTACCACCCGATGAAGTGGCGGGCGTGGCTTGATTTCGGGACTGGGGCGCTCGGAGATATGGGATGCCACATCATCGACCCCGCCTTCTGGGCCTTGGACCTGGAGGCGCCAGAAGTCATTGAGGCGACCTCGACGCACTGGGAGCCGGACGTCGCTTCCCAGACTTTCCCCCGGGCCTCGATCGTTCGGTTCAAGTTTCCCGCTCGAGGGAACAGGCCGCCGGTCGCGTTGACCTGGTATGACGGCCGTTTGATGCCCCCCATCCCCGAGGAATTGGAGCCCGGAAGAGCTCTCCCGAGCAGCGGGGCGTTAATCGTCGGCGACAAGGGGAAGATCGGTCATGATTCCGCCGGCGCCGGCGGCATGCGGCTGATCCCCGAGTCGCGCATGCAGGAGTACAAGCGGCCTCCGAAGACTCTGCCCCGAGTTGAAGGCGGAAACCACGAGGGCGACTGGCTGCGGGCGTGCAAGGAAGGCCCCAATGGCGTCCCCGCCAGTTCCCATTTCGATTACGGAGGCCCGTTAACTGAAACGGCCCTCCTCGGGATGATAGCCATCCGCCTGAAAGATCAGCGCCTCGAATGGGACGCCGCGAACCTGCGCTTCAAAAACAGCGAAAAAGCGAATGAAATGCTGCATATTCCCTACCGGCAGGGTTGGAAGCTGTAAGAAGACAGGGGCAAAGGGGCAAAGGGGCGGAGGGAAAGCAGGCAGGGGCAAAGGATCAAAGGGGCAAAGGATCAAAGGGGCAAAGGATCAAAGGGGCAAAGGATCAAAGGGGCAAAGGATCAAAGGGGCAAAGGATCAAAGGGGCAAAGGATCAAAGGGG
>RPQK01000245.1 GCA_003819755.1 Acidobacteriota bacterium
GGCCCAGGGAGTGCCGGACGAGCGCCGGCAGATCTTTACGCGCCTGGATTGGCTCGCGTCCGACGGTAAGCGCGTCGGCCAACCCGATCACGGCTACCAGATCGAGTCGGAGGGCGGTTGGAAGAAGGTCCTCCTGCGCGCCCCGGCACCGACGGGTGCTGCGCAGGCCAAAATTGAGCTCATGCTGGGCTGGGCCCCACAGGGCACCGTCTGGTTTGACGATATCGCCTTTGAGGAAGTGCCGGCGCCGGCACCCAGAAAGGTAAGGATTGCGGCGGTCTCCCTGCGCCCTCGGGACACAGGGAGTAAGGAGGGCAGTGTCAAGACGTTCTTGAATGCCCTCGACCAGGCCGGTTCAGCAAAGGCGGACATCGCCTGCCTGGGTGAAGGGATCACCGTGGTCGGAAACGGCGGCAAGTACGCCCAGATGGCCGAGACCATTCCAGGGCCGACGACGGACAGCCTGGGAGAAAAGGCACGGCAGTACGGGATGTACATCGTGGCCGGGTTGTACGAACGAGAAGGAAACGCGGTATACAACACCGCCGTCCTGATCGACCGCAAAGGTGCGGTGGCTGGCAAGTATCGCAAGGTCTACCTGCCGAGGGAAGAGATTGAAGGAGGATTAACGCCGGGGACCGAGTTCCCGGTGTTTCAGACGGATTTCGGCCGCGTCGGCATCATGATTTGCTGGGATGTTGAGTATACGGATCCCGCCCGCGCGCTGGCTGCCCAGGGGGCAGAAATAATCCTGCTGCCGATCTGGGGAGGGAGCCTCGACTTGATGAAAGCCCGCGCGCTCGAAAACCACGTCTTCCTTGTTTCGTCCGGTTACGACTGCGAGACAGCCATCATCGACCCGGCCGGGAAGATCGTCCGGTCGACGAAGGAATCAGGACGAATCGAGACAGCCGATGTCAACTTGGAAGAACGGTTCACTGATCCCTGGCTGGGCGATATGCGCAGCCGGTTTCATATAGAGCAGCGCTGGGATGTGCCGGTCGCGCATAGGTGAGTCAGCCGCGGATGACGCGGATAAACGCGGATAACGCGGATCGATCCGCGTTATCCGCGTTTATCCGCGTCTATCCGCGGTTTCAGCTTCACGAATGTCAGGCGGCTGTCGCTGCTCAGCACTTCGCGCAAAACCTCGTATTCCTCGGGAGGTTCGACGACGTTTTTCTTGAATGTCTCCAGGATGATCAGCATGTCGGGGCTCATGACACGGAAGGTGAGCATCCTGTCGAGCAGTTTGGCGTGCCGCCCGAAATCGTACGGAGGATCGAAGTAAACGTAATCAGGGAACGGCGGCCTGAGGCTTCGAAGCATGGCGAAGACGTCCAGTTCGCGAATGACGTATCCTCCCTCGATCCCGCAAAGCTCGAGGTTCTTTTTGATCAGCCGGATCGCGTCTCTGTTTCGGTCGTTGAATACGACGTGGCGCGCACCTCGGCTTAGCGCTTCTATTCCAACGGCGCCCGAACCCGCAAAAGCGTCAAGCCAGGTTGACCCTTCGACGTCCGGCAGCACGTCGAACAGCGTCTCCCGCAGACGGTCGCTTGTCGGCCGTATGTCTCCTCTGACTGTTGCCAGGTGTCGCCCCCCGTACGTCCCAGAGATGATTCGCATGCCCCTCAACCAACTTGATAAAGCCCGTAGCGCTGCTTCCACCACGTTGCCAACTGCGCGAGCGCCTCGGGGTCAAAACCTTCACCGGCCTCGTCGGCCATCCTGAAATAGCTTTCCGCATCTGCCCGCGCCATTTCAAGCAAATCTCGGTCCCTGACGATATTCCCAAACAGAAACTCCGGCAAACCCGATTGCCGGGTACCGACAAATTCTCCCGGGCCCCGCAACTCGAGATCCTTCTCGGCGATCTTGAAACCGTTGTTGGTCCGTCTCATGATTTCCAGCCGCTCGAACGCCTCCCGTGACTGGAACCCCTCTGTCAACAGGATGCAAATGGCCTTGTCTCTTCCCCTTCCGATGCGCCCCCGCAGCTGGTGGAGCTGGGAAAGCCCGAAGCGGTCGGCATGCTCAACGAGCATTATCGTGGCATTCGGGACGTCAATCCCGACCTCGATAACGGTCGTCGAAACAAGGACCTGGATCTCGCCCGCTTTAAACCGGGTCATCAGATTGTCCTTCTCCTCGGATTTCAGACGCCCGTGCATCAGACCGATCTGGAACTCCGGGAAGATTTCAGAATGTAAATATTCGGCCCCTTCCGTGGCGGCCCGAAGGTCGAGCTTTTCCGATTGTTCAATCAGCGGGTAGACAATGTAAGCCTGTCGGCCCTGCTCCAGCTCACGCCGCACGGTCTCATAGACTTCCGCACGTTCGTTGCTTTTCCTCACCAGAGTCAGGACCGGCTGTCTCCCCGGCGGCATCTGATCGATTATCGAGAGATCGAGATCGCCGTAGAGCGTCAGCGCCAGGCTTCGTGGGATCGGGGTGGCGGTCATTACCAGGGTGTCCGGTCGGTCGCCTTTCTCCATGAACTCCGAGCGCTGCATGACCCCGAACCGGTGCTGTTCGTCGACGACTACTAAAGCCAGGTCCTTGAACTCGACCCGTCCTTCAATCAGCGCATGGGTCCCGATGAGGAGATGTGTCTCTCCTGCTCGAACGCTCTCGAGAACCTGGGTCCGCTTCTTCCCCTTTACGCTGCTCGTCAGGAGAGCCAGACGGTAAGGCGAATTGGAAAGGTAAGAGCCCATCGTCCGATAGTGCTGCTCTGCCAGGATCTCAGTGGGCGCCATCAGCGCAGCCTGCGCCCCGTTTTCCACCGCCACAATCATCGCTTGAAGCGCGACAATCGTCTTTCCCGAACCCACGTCTCCTTGAAGCAGTCGATTCATGATTTTGGGACTGGAAAGGTCTCCTACAATCTGTTTCAAGACCCGCTTCTGGGCCGCCGTGGGATGAAACGGGAGCACCTTCTTCACGGCTTCACGGACTTGCGGAGTCAGTCGTAACTGCCGGGTCTTCGGCGCTAACTCCCGCTGCCGCCTGAGCACCTGGAGGCCCAGCTGGAAGAAGAAGAACTCCTCGAAGACGAAGCGCCGCTGAAACGGCGTCCGAGCCTGGTCGAGCGCCGAGAGAAAATCGTCCAAGGGCTGCTTGTCGGGGACTTCCGGGAAATGGAGAAGACGGAAGCTCGTCCGCCGATCCGGGAACGAATACTTTTGAAGCAGTGAGTCCGGGAGCGGATCTTCCAAAGGTTCAGGCATTTCCTGAAGGAGGCCGAACAGGATATGTCGAAGGGTTTTAGTGGTCAACTGCCCGATCCGCCGGTACACCGGCACGATTCGGCCGGTGTGAATCGACTGCTCACCGGCCGTATCGAGTATTTCGAAATCGGGGTTCAGCAGCTGGAGCCCAACCGAATAAGCATCCGCCTTCGGAGACCCAAACAAGATCACTTGCTGGCCTTTACGGAAGACCTTGTCCAGGTACACCTGGTTAAAGAACTTGACCTGCAGGGAGCCGGTACCGTCTCCAACCAGCATTTCGAATATGCGCACCCGCTTCATCGGAGTGGTGTAGAAGCCGGTCACCAGGACTTCCGCCTGGACGACGGTCTCCTGGTCCGGCAGCAGGTCTTTGATCCGTCGAAACCTGGTCCGGTCTTCATAGCGAAAAGGGCGATATTTAAGCAGATCTTCGGCAGAGCGAATGCCCGCTTTTTCGAGCATGGCGGCGCGGCGTGGCCCGACGCCTTTGACATACTGAACAGGTGAGTCAAGACGGATCATAGATCTAGCTTAGGACGCTGACCGCTGACGGCTGACAGCTGACGGCTGACGGCTGACAGCTGACGGCCAGAAGGCTTAAGCACACAATATCGCGACTCTCCAGGGCGTGTTGTCCAAATCGGCCTCCGGGCGCCGGACCAATTTGGAGTGCGGCGGCAGAGGGAGTCCGATGTTTTATCAGGACTACCGGCGACGCCGCTTTGGCCATGCAAGATCGAGCCAGTTCGTATCCGGGGGGGCGTTTGGCTCGATCTCGCATGGCCAAAGCGGCGTCGCCAGGACTCCTGATAAGGCCTCGGAGTCCTTCTGCCGCCGCACTCCAAATTGGTCCGGCGCTCATCGCTCATTCCGGCTACACCCGCGTCCCATCTGGAGATGGGACCTACGGGTGCCGACACCTTTGCTTTCCTTACATTTTCTCACCGGCAGCCGTCGGCCGTGTCCTATCGCACTGATTCTCAAACAAGTTCCCGGTATGGTCAACGACCTCGTAGGGTTCGAACTCTTTGTCACGCTGATTAAGATTGTATTTCTCCTTCAGCCTTTTAACTTTCGACAGGATCTCCCGCTGATATTCGTCGGAAGTATAGATCCGTTTTCCGTAGATCCGGCTGTACCGGGAATGCAAGTGCGGCGTCGTTCGCTTCAAGAACTCGTAAAACGATCTCTTCGCGGAATCCTTCAGGAACAGAACCCGCCCGTGAACATACTGGGCTCCGTGCGCAGCAGCCGCCCGGATAACGGACTCCAGCGTTCTCTCTGAGTCGGTCAATGCTGGAATGATGGGCATGAGCAGGACACCCGCCGGGACTCCCGCCTCGGTGATGCTCTTCAGCGCACCCAGCCGGGCCTCGGGGGTCGAAGACTTAGGTTCGAGTGCACGCAAAAGCGCGGCGTTCAGACTGATCAGGGAGACGTTGACCCGAAAATCGTTCCGTTCCCCTATTTTCAAAAAGAGATCGATGTCCCTTTTCACAAGAGCGGACTTCGTAGTAAGGGAAATGGACAGTCCCCGAACCTGTGCGAAAACCTCAAGCAGCCGGCGAGTCAGGTGAAATCTTGATTCAGCCGGTTGGTACGGGTCGGTAGCCGATCCGATGGCAACGTGCTTTCCACGAAGCTTCTCGACATCCAACGTCCGCAGCAGGATCCCGGGTGCCGCGGTTTTGACGAAGATTCGTCTTTCAAAATCCCCCCAGGGGAGCTCCATAAACTCGTGCGTGTACCGGGCATAGCAGTAAGCACAGCCAAACTCGCACCCGCGGTACGGATTGAGAGTTACCGCGTTCGGCATGCGACAGGTGTTACATGAATTCAAGATGGTCTTGGCAGCCAGGTGGAAATACTGGACATCGTTCTTTTCGCGCAGCGGTTCCGGTTTTAGGGACATTTCCTGGAAAAGCGTCGCTTGTTCCATTGGTTTTCACCTTTTCTTCACCATTTTAGTGAAGCGAGGTGACAAAGGAAAGGCTGACCACTTGCCGCTGACCGCTGAGGAGGTCAGCGTCAGTTGGTCAGAGGTCAATATGCTATATTGCGGCTGTGAGAAGACATGCGCTGTGGCTCGTAATTCTGCTACCCGTTCTGCTTCCAGGTTGCGGCAAGGCCGTGAACAGGCAAATCCAAAATTCAGTTGCGCATTTTGACAACCTGGACCTGTCCCAAGACGAGATCGAAGTGATTTCCACTCAGGAATTGGGCGACCACGCGGTTGCCCAAGTGAAGATCAAGACGGCCGTGAAACTGACCAAACAGAATGGCCAGTGGGTAATTGACGAAATCCGAATCGGTGACCGACGTTGGGAGAAGGCGGATCACATCCGGGCAATTCTGCGGAGCGAGCGCACACAGACCACCCGCAAGCAGCTGCAGTTACTGAAGGACGGAGTTCAACTTTGGGCCGAGCGCCACGGAAGTCTGCCGCAGGCAGCCGATTTCGGTGCTCTCATGGCGATGTTGACTCCGGGATACGTCCCCGAGGTTTTAGCAACCGATGCCTGGTCACACCCCTATATCTACAGAAGGCTATCGCCAAATACGGCCGAGGTTCGATCGCCGGGCCCGGACGGTCTGCCGGGCACGCCCGATGACCTGAGTGAGAGGGTAGAGAAATGAGCCGAGGACTCTTGATCGCTATTGGACTTGCCGGGGCGGCCGCCTTGATCATACCTCTCATCCTCTTGAGTGGCCGATCCGACTCGTTGGATTGGCAGAAGGATTACGATTCGGCGCTCGCAACCGCCAAGGCCCGGAACCAAATGGTTGTTGCGTACCTTTACACGGACTGGTGCACCTACTGCAAAAAAATGGAAGCGGAGACTTTCACGAGCGATCAGGTGAAGGGTGAAGCCGGACGGTACGTCTGGTTGAAGCTGAACCCCGAGCGAGACGAATATGGGGCCCGTCTCAAGCAGCAGTATGGTGTGACCGGATATCCAACGATGCTCCTGCTCGACTCCGGAGGGGCCCTGTTGGATCAAATCGTGGGCTTTATGCCAGCGGCTCCTTTCCTTCAAGCCCTGGCGGGCATCGCCACACGCGTGAGCTCGCTGGACGCTCTGAAAGAACAATCCAAGCAACAACCGGTATCTGTAGAGGCCCGGTACGCGCTTGCGGAGAAGTATCTAGAGTTGAAGAACTTCTCGCTGGCGGCGGACGGCTTCGCCCGGGTAATCCAAACGGACCCTGACAACAAGCACGCGAAGACCGAGCTTTCCTACTATCACCTGGCCGTCAGCCTGGCTTCAATGAACGAACACGCGAAGGCCCAGGAACAACTGGATCTTCTCCTGGGAAAGTTTCCCACCGGGAAACTGGCAGCTGAGGCCACCATCCTGAAGGGGCAGATTTTCTACAGGCAAAACGACGTTCCCGCGGCCAGGGACGAGTTCGAGCAGTTCCTGGTGAAGTATCCCACGCACGAGAAGACAAGCCTGGTCAGGCGCATGATCCAGGAAATCGGCCCCGACCTCCCGCTCAGCGCGGCGCACTGATCTAAAGCAGGGGCGGAGGGGCGGAGGGGCGAAGGGGCGAAGGGGCGGAGGGGAGAAGGGAAAAGCGGGAAAGGAACCGATTTCCTTGCTTTTCCCTCCGCCCCTTCGCCCCTTCGCTCCTTCGCCCCTGCTTTTCGCCCCTTCGCCCCTCCGCCCCTCCGCCCCCTGCCCTTCCCCCCTGCCCATCGATTCAGGTAAAATCAGTCAAGATAGATCTTTTGTTACATTCCAAGTAGCCAGCCTGTAAACCAGCATTTATCGGAAGGTTCGCCCTTGAAAGAGACTGCTAAGGCACTGGACCGCATGGCAGCGGCGAATGAATCAAAGTACTGGGCAGACGAAAAGAAGGCATCCCGGAAACGAGTCTTTCTGACCTGGCTGCCCTACTCTCAACGGAGTCAAACGCTGGCTGAAAGCTTCGAGGCAAAGGCCGTCTACTTCGGCTATCTGTCGGGGACAAAGAGCACTGGAAAAGCGATTCTTCGCTATATTCTCATGACGTTTCACACGGCCGCATACCTGGTCCGGCACCGGCCGCGGCTGGTGTTCGTCATGAACCAGCCGGTATTCCTGCCGTTGGTGGTCTATCTGCTCTCATTCCTGCTCGGCTACCGTTACGTGGTCGATTCTCACTCGGGGTTATTTAACAAGGCCGAATGGCGGTGGTCTCTTCCGCTGATGAGATATGTGTACCGGCGCTCGCTGTTCTCGATCGTTACAAACCGGGAGCACCGCGACCTCGTTGCATCCTGGGGCAGCCGTGTGGAGGTACTGGGCGCTCTGACAGTAGGCGAAGAGAAGGTCGAGCCTTTTTCACGGCCCCCCGGTCCTTGCCTGGTGGTGATTGGCACTTTTGCAGCCGATGAGCCGACCAGGGAGGTCCTGGAAGCTTGCAGGCAAATGCCCCATGTCCACTTCTTCATGACGGGCTCTCTAAAAAAGGCCCCGAACGACGTGCTGGCCGACCGGCCGCCGAACGTGACCTTCACCGACTTCATGGCCCGCCCCCAATATGTGGGCCTTGTGCAGGCCATGGACGGCGCGATTGTTCTCGTCACCAACGATAACGTCATGCAAAGGGGCGCCTATGAGGCCATGTCTTGGGCCGTCCCCATCATCACGTCCGACTGGCCGCTCTTAAGAGAGACGTTCCATCGCGGAACGATCTTCGTCGACAACTCCCCGTCGGGTATTGCGGCGGCGGTGAGGCAGGTGCTCGAACGCCTCGAGTATTACCGGGCAGAGATCCGCGCCCTGCGCACGGATCGGGCCGAGCAGTGGGAGTCCGACATAGGCAGAATCAACGCCTTCATCAAGGCTCAGGGATCATAAGAACATGAAGATTTCAGTTTTTGGGCTTGGTTACGTGGGATGTGTCTCTGCCGCCTGCCTGGCTCGTCTGGGCAACGAAGTGGTGGGCGTGGACGTCAATCAACACAAGGTCGACTTGATTAATGCCGGCCAGTCGACAATCGTCGAAGAGGAGATCGCGGAACTGGTCAAGAATGCGGTCTGTACAGGCCTGCTAACCGCTACGGCCTCCGCGGTCGAGGCGGTTGCCAGAACCGAGATCAGCCTTGTCTGCGTCGGCACACCCTCCAGGGAAAATGGCAGTCTGGATCTGTCATACATCCAGTCATCCTGCCGTTCGATCGGCGAAGGTCTGGCCGCGAAGGATGGTTACCACGTGGTGGTGATCCGCTCCACGATGCTTCCCGGCTCGACCAGAACCACGGTGATCCCTGTCCTCGAGTCGTCCTCCGGCAAGAAAGCGGGGAAAGACTTCGGCGTCTGCGTGAACCCTGAATTCCTGCGCGAGGGCTCCTCGGTCAGAGACTTCCTCCAGCCGCCGTACACCCTGATCGGCTGTGACGAAAGCAGCCACGCTGATCAGGTCGAGAAGATGTACGAGGCGATCGAAGCGGAAACGGTCAAGGTGCCGATCGAGACCGCAGAGATGATCAAATATGCTTCCAATTCGTTTCACGCCGTTAAGATCTGCTTTGCGAACGAAATCGGCCGCCTCTGCAAGGCTCTGGGCGTCGATCCACAGCAGTTGATGGAGATCTTCGCCAAGGACAGCAAGCTCAACATCTCCAAGGCCTACCTGAGACCGGGGTTCGCGTTTGGCGGGTCCTGCCTTCCGAAGGACGTGAGGGCATTGAATCACTTTGCACGGGTCTCCGACGTGGACGTCCCACTTCTCGCGTCTCTTCTGCCCAGCAATCACGCGCAACTGGAGCAGGCCTTGCGGCTGATTACCAAGGGAGGGCGAAGGAACGTCGGCGTGGTGGGCCTGTCGTTTAAACCGGGGACCGACGACTTGCGCGAGAGCCCTTTGGTACTTTTGGTCGAGCACTTAATCGGCCGCGGGTTTCCGGTCATGGTCTACGACGCCAATGTTCATCTTTCCCGGATTTTTGGGGCGAACAAGCAGTACATCGAGAAGGAAATCCCCCACATTGAAAAGCTGATGGTCGGGAACCTGGAGGAGTTGGTGGATTTTGCCGATGTCCTGGTCGTCGGCCACCGGAAGGTCGATCTGTCGGGCTTCAACGTAGACGGGAAAGAGGTTATTCAGCTGGAGAGGTGAGAAGTCGGAAGGCGGCGGAAGACAGAAGTCAGAAGTCAGAAGACAGAAGTCAGAAGTCAGAAGACAGAAGTCAGAAGTCAGAAGACA
>RPQK01000246.1 GCA_003819755.1 Acidobacteriota bacterium
CAGGATCACTGCTTCCGGGCAGCTCATGAGGATCGGCGAGTGCGTCGCGACAACGAACTGGGCATGCCCGGCTCGGCTCATTTCACAGAGCAGACGAAGCAACTCCAGCTGACGGCGCGGCAAAAGGGCCGTCTCGGGCTCATCAAGAAAATAGATACCCTCGATCCGATACCTGGCGTCAAAGAACGACATGAGCGACTGCCCATGAGACTGGGCGAGCAGAGACTTGCCTCCGAAATACTGGAATAGCGCCGGATCGGCCCCTGCGCAGTCTTCTACGCGCTCCGAGAAATATCGAAAATGCTCCGACGAGAAGAAAGAGCCGTGGACCGGACCGGCAGTCCAACTGACATCCAGGTAATGCCGCAGCTCTTCCTCATGCGGGTTGACTTCGACATGATGGCAATCGGGATTCGCCCAGATATGGATTCCGCAGCGGCGTGTCAGGGCCCGCAAAAGCGTGGATTTGCCCGTCCCGTTCTCGCCGACGAAAACCGTGAGCGGGGCCTCGAAAACGATCTCGGGCGTGCGAGTCAACGTTTCGAGGCTGAAAGGGTACTTGTCCCGCGTGGGAAACCTTTCGACGTCAAGAGTCACTCGATCGACATGCATTTAAGAGCAATCCTTTCAGGAATCTGGGACCGCCGGGTTCCTTACTCCACCACCACCCGCACCGTCCCGGACCGGACGTCCGTCAGCGGCACCTGGGCTTGAAAAACGTGTTCGCCGGGCTGGACCGGCCATCGGGCCGTGTAAGGATAATCCGCCACTTGAAAAGCTTCTCCATCCACATACCAGAGGACTTGGGGCACCGAGGGATCAGCCACCACTTTCAAGGCAATCGTCTCCTGATCCGCCGGGGTCTCCGGATCTCGGAGCAGGCGCAATCCCTGGCCGGGGGAGGTTATGTGCAGCCGGATATCAGCCGGAACGGGCGATACCGCTGTCGCCTGCAACGGTGGCAGAGCCAGCCCTTGCGACACCATCCATTCGGCATACCGGGGCGGGAGATCGAGAAAAGTGCGAACCTCGATTGACGCCGGCGGAGTATCGAGTTGAGCCGGCCGTCCAGTCCGGGAATCGACCGCGAGTTGGACATGAGCCGAGCACACCTGGGCGGGCTCGTCACCCTCGGCAAACCATTCGAGCGAGACGTGTTCGCAAACCGGGGTGGCAAGCCTCCCGGACAGCGCGCAAAGGCGGACGGATTGGTACCCGCGCGGGGGAGGAAACGACCAGTTGTCCATCCCACTTAACTGATCGCGGTGCAGGAAAGTCAAGACCGCCTTGGCAATCTCCGCCGCAGAATTGAAACCGCTCAGGCGATTCATTGGCTGGAAATCGGGGTCCCCCACCCAGACACCGACCAGGGCACGGTTCGAGTAGGCCACGGCCCAGGCATCGCGAAATCGCGAGGAGGTTCCGGTTTTGACAGCGACCGGGAAGGGATACTCCATGGAACCCATGCGGGCAAAACTGGGCAGGCGCGCCATCGGGTCCGAAAGGTACAGGTTGATCTGCCGGACAGCCTCTTCCGACAGGAGGCGCCGAGGCTCAGGCCTCGGCTGCTCCCTGTACCAGATCAGGCCGCCGTACAATCCTTCCCCGGCAAGGACGGTATAGGCGTGCACGAGCTGTTCGAGGGTTACCGGGAGTCCGCCAATGGCCAGGCCCAGTCCGTACCGACGCGCCGGTTCACGGTTATCGTGTAACCCGACTTGCCTTAAAAACTCATATCCTGCCTCGACTCCCATCCGATCCAGAAGGTTGGCCGCCGGGACGTTCCGGGAATTGGCCAGGGCGGCGCGGGGCAGCATAGGCCCGAGGAATCGGTCGTCCGCGTTAGTGATTCCTCCCGCGCCTCGTTCCAGGTCATCCAGCACCGTGTCGGCACGGAGAATTCCCCGCTCCAGCGCCAGTGCATAGAAAAACGGCTTGAGCGCGCTCCCCGGTGAGCGGGGGACATTTGTGTAATCGATAGACCCGGCATGCGCCCCGTCGAAGTAGTCCCGCGAACCGACCCAGGCCAGGACCTCGCGCGAGCCGGGGTCGACGACAATGACGGCCGCATTCCGTGCTCCCTGGTTCTCCCACTGCTTCAGGGACTTAAAAACGATCCAGGCAACCTCGGACTGCAGTTCCAGGTCCAGAGTGGTATTTACGAGAGGCACGGGCGGACGATCCTTCGTTGACGCCTCTCTCAATCGAATCAGAGCGTGAATGGAATCCAGCGGGCGATTGACCGGCAACATGACCTGAAGATCGCGAAGCTCGTCGGCGGCCGCCCGATACTCGACTGAGCTCAGGGTTTGCTGCTCGCGAAGTCGCGCGAGGATCCAAAGGGCGCGCTTCTTAGCCCTCGCCCTCCCGGCCGGGAGGTAAGGATTCATGGTTGCCGGTGATTTTGGTATCGACGCCAGGAATGCAATCTCGGCCCAGCTCAAGTCATCGACCGGTTTATCAAGATAGCGCCGGGCGGCATATCCGATGCCGTGTATCCGGTTCCCGTATGGTGCAAGAGTCAGATAGTGCCGCAGGACCCTTTCCCGTCCGTAACGCCGGGTCAGTAATAGAGCGGTCCCCGCCTCCGCGAGCTTCCGGGTATAGGTCCGCGCGCCGGGATTTTGCATTCGGGCGACCTGCATCGCAATGGTCGAAGCCCCCGACTGCCGCTTGCGATTCTGCAGATTGTGCCAGACGGCCCGGGCGATCGCCCGCGGATCTATGCCGGGGTGTTCGTTAAATCCCCTATCCTCGGCTGCCAGCGTCGCGGCGACCACGCGTTCGGGCAGGGCGTCGACCGGCCAATAGCCGAGCTCGCCCGTGGTTGGATTCGAGACTTCGCCCAGGAAGCGGCCGTGACGGTCGCGGAAGAAGATACTGGGTTCGGGCGCCGACAAGTGCGCCCGGGGACTGACGTGCAGGAAGAGGAGGCAGGAGCCGAGGATAATGCTCAACAACGCGCACAACGAGGCGCTCTTAGCTATGGTCTTCAAACGCTTTGGTTTCTGAAACAAAAGCATTAGCCCATTCCCGCCAGTTGTAGCCAGCCAAGTTGTGAAGAGCTTTTATTGTGGCCGGACTCTCCAGAGTCCGGCAGCCGGGCTTTTGGCCCGGCTAAAACAAAAAGCCTTTTCGCAACTTGCCTGGCTGCAACTGCCTTCTTCTGGCCGGGCTCTCCGGAGCCCGGCTGCCGGACTCTGGAGAGTCCGGCCACGATAAAAGCCTTTCCCCATAGCCTTCGAGGGCCCGTCCTTCACTCCTTTGCCTGAACCACGATTCGTGTGCCGTTCGAATTCCCTGCAACGGCCGCGTCGTACATCATCTCCGCTTTCGCGGGGGGCTGGTTGAACGAACCCTCCGTGTAGGCCCGGACTCTGAAATAAAAGTCATAGGTCCCGGCCGGGAGCGTGTTGTAATAGAAAGCGGCACTATCGTCCATAAAACTCGTGTAGGTTGGAACGAGAGTCAGCGTCCCCCGCGGCTTCGCTTCAGGAGGAGCCGTTGCCAAAGCCGGATTGAGCGGCTCTATCCCGGCAGCGAGTGGAACCACCACAGCCACATAGTTCCGGGCCTGGGGATTCACAACCTGGACGTGCTCCTCGATGACATCTCCCACGCGCAAGCTTTGAGTTTTGCCTGGTTCTGAAAGCGTCACTCGTTCCGGCGGCTGGCCGCCTTCCCGTATCCGAAAATACTCGCGCGTTACCACGAATCCGCTGGATTTTGCCGCAGCCTGGCTCCCGTCCGCGGCGGGCACGTAAGAAGTGACCACTCGCGCAATCGCCGGCTGTGCGGCCGGAGGCTGGAGCGTGAGGAGCAGGGGCAAAGCCGAGTCGGTTGTGAGATAGGCGGTCGGGGAAGCCGGTGCCAGAGAGAGCGTTTGGTCCTTCCCGTTTACGTTTGCCCGGATGCTGGCCGATGCTCCCTGTGTCGCTTCCGGCTCAAGTATTTCGGCGAGGGCGAGCAAGGCGGCCGCATTGGCGTTCGTGCTCCCCCACCCGTCACCCTGACCCGTGGTGACCAGCGCGTCTACAAGCAGAGGGAGGCGAGGCTGTTTGGGCTGCGTCTCGAGAAGAGCTTTGGTCACCTCTCCCAGCGTTCGTGTCTCAGTCGGCAGGATCAGGCCGTTGCGTGCACCCGCCCGGTCTTGTAACCCGCCATAAATCTCCTTTCCCTGGTACAACCGGAAAACGATGCCGTCCACAAGGGCTCGGGCCAACTCGTCGCCGCCCCGCGAGGTCTGCTTCGCAACTGCGAGGCTCTGAAGGACCAGCGCCACGCCTTCCAGGTCCAAATACTGGGCCCGGCGAGTCAGTTCGGAGGCGTACGCCGCATTGAACTGCCCCGCGTGCGCGAGCGCCAGCAAAGCCCAGGTGCGTTCGGCGAAAGCCTCTCCCTCAATGAAATTGCTGTAGTCGGAACGAAGGGCTTGCTCGAGTGCACGGGTGAGTCGCGAAAACAGCTTCTCGTCAACCGCATAGCCTGCCCGGCGCGCTTCGACCAGAAACTGGACCGTCCAAGCCGTCAGCGAGACGTATCCCCGTGAACCGGGCCAGTAGGCAACCAGGCCGTTCGCATCCACCGAGGCCGGGAGCCACTGCATGACCTCCCGCACAGCTTTCTCAATTTCCTTTTCGGCCCCCCCTTGATGAAGCAGGTGACGGAACTTCTGGAGCGCGAGGTAAGTTCTGGCCCGGCTGAGCTGCTGTTCCGTGCAGCCGTATGGATACTGCAGGAGGAAATCCAAGCCGGCTGCCATCTTAACGAGCGCGGGATGACCGGCAACCAGGACTGACCGCTCCAGGGTTCCTGCCCTGGCGGCTTCCGAGATCGCCGGGACAGTCACGGTTTCGCCGGGTCTCAGTTCTGCGATCATCCGGGCGGTCACCCGGTCGCGATCGTCCTTGATCGGGAGTTGCACTTCAAAGGCATCTGAGGCGCCGTCGGATGCCCGCTGGACGGCCACCTTGAAACTGACCGACTGGCCCACTGACCTGCTGGCCAGAGACCCTCCCGGGGTCGGGATGTGAACCGGAAAGCTGATCCGCTCAGGCCGGCCGGGTACCCAGTCGAGCGTTTTTTGCGGAGGCCCCTTCAGCTCTGCCCCCTGGGCTCTGATCTCCGCAGATCCCGGCCCACCGGCCCCCTCGACCAGCCGGCCGATGGCCGTGGCGATAAAATCGTCGCCTGGCCGGACGAAGCGCGGCAAGGCCGGCTGAACGATTACGGGAAGCCGAACCTCCAGGTGACCAACTCCGAAACCGAAACGCTCTTCGCCACTCGCGACCTTGGCCCGGAGTTTGAAATTGGTCAAATCATCGGACAGCGGGACAGTCACGACAGCGCGGCCTTCGGGACCGACCATGATGGCCGGGTTGTAGTACGGGACCGACTTGAAATTCTTGCGGACGGTGGCACGGTCAAGGAGCCCCAAATCCTCGCCCCCTCCGTCTCCTCCCGGATTCTCGGCAAACGCGAGAGCTCCGAAAGCCATATTCCGCGAGTCGTGAACGGAGAGATGGGAGCTGACCGACGGGAGGAACTCGGGAACCGGGTCAAGCCGGCGCTCTCTTCCCAAAGCCAGAACCGCCTGGTCAACAAGCCAGAGAGTCACTTCCCCCGGCAGCGGGCGTCCTCCCGGATCCTTGAGTGAAATGGCAACCTCGATCTTCTGGCCCGGCGAAGCACTTTTCGGGTAGTTCAGCTCCACCTGGACCTGGCGCGCCAGTGCGGTTACCTCTATCCAGGCCGTTGCCGCCATCGTCGTCGGTTTTCCAAGGTCCGCGCCGTTTCCTGGTTGAGGAGCCGTTCCCTCGATCCGGCCCCGCATCAGGATGAAGTGAACGGGGACTCGGGGCACGTAGTGCCCCTCTATGGGCAACTGAAAAACGGCAGACCCGCCGCTGACCTTCACCCAGTGGTAACGATTTCCTTCCGGCGCCTCCACGATTGCCAGCGCCTGCGCTTGTTGGAACGGACTCTTCAGGATGATCGAAGCTGTATTGCCGGGGTCATATCGAGGCTTGTCGGTCGCGACCGAAAACACGCGGGAGACGGGCTTGGCCCAGCTCATCGACTCGGGGCCGCCGGCATAGAGGTCGACCCGTACAACCTGGGCTCGGTCAAGGCGGTCGTGCGCCTCCAGCTCGATGATGTAGACTCCGGCCTTCTCGATGGGAAGTCTCAGGCTGAGAGGCTCGTTCCCGCTCTTGACGGTTGTCTCCGAAATGCGGTTGTCGACGATGTCTGTGATGTATCGGCCAACGCCGTCCGAAAAGTCGCTGGCCCGCAGGTGAGAGTGCCATTCCCGGCGGAACAGTCTGACCTTGATCTCCTTGTCCGCAAGGAGCTTTCCGTCCATTCCCACGGCTACGATTTCCGCGGAGATCTCGGTTGCCCGCTCCAAAAACCGAGGAGCCTTGAGGCCCAGGACGAAAGGCGGCAGGGCCACAATGGACCTGGTCGCCGTTACGGTCTGGTCATCCGGACCCGTGACTGTGGCCTCGACCACATAGGTTCGCGGTTGTGCGGTCGGCTCGATCGCCGGATTCAGGATAATCGCCGCTCCTCCGGTTTCGTTCGTCTTGTCCTCGCGATCGATGCGCGGGCTTGACTGGAAGCTCCCGGTGCTCGAATAGCGACTGTCGGACGAATATTGAAACCCTTCCAGTTTGGCGGGAGTCCAGGTGTACGGAAACTGAGTCACGCGCCACTGGACCGGTTGCCCGCTTACCCGGCCCCCGGCATAGTACGTCGCGACAAGCGAAACCTCGAACTCCTTGTCGAGCGCGGCCTGATCCGGGGAATGGAGGGCTACCTCGAACCGGGGAATCCGGTACGCCTCCAACTGGAAGGGGACAGAGCCGTATCGGATCTTCCGTTCCTGGTCTTCAAACGAGGCCCGATAGGGACCGGTCGGGCGGTCTTTTTCGAGGAACTTAACGTAGAAGCTTCCCTCGCCCGTCAGGTTGACTGGATACCGCCACACGAGGTCTCCCGGCCCTTCCACGACCACGGAACCGTCGAGTTTGATTCCGTGGAGGTGACCTTTCTCCTGGCGCCGCAAATACCCCTTGATATGCACTTCCTCCTCAGGCCGGTAGATGGGGCGTTCGGTGAAGATGTGACTCAGAATCTCCGGCTCGGGCGCCCGACCGGCCAACTCCTCGAAGGCCCACTGGAGCCAGTGACGACGATCTTTCGACCACTGGTTGTCGGCATATCTTTCGGGCGACTGCGCCGCATCGAGCACGAGCACGTCCCGGTCTTTTGTGACGACAATTCTCTTGACCAGACAGACGATGTTGCGACGGTAGCCGGGCGCCGCCCAGACGAAGCTGCCTTGGGCGTCGGTTGACCCTTTGGCGAGAATCGTCCAATCGAGTTGCCCCTGCTGTTTCTGGGTTCCCTCAACAGTCACAGAGGCGGCGGGCACCGGCTCGCCCGTTCTCAGCGACGTGACACGGAAATTAACGCTGGCCGGCTCCTCCACCGTAGTCACAGAGAGATCGGTCACCTGGACGCGCATCCAGGACCGACTGCCCGATCCGCTCAGATTCCGCAGGCCGACCAGGTAGGTCCCCGCCTGGTTCTTCCCGCCCAGCGTCTCGAGAAAAGGCGCCAGATCCAAGCCGAGCAGGGCCGCCTTTCCATCACGCCGCAGAGGCAATGTCACGAGGGTCGAGACAGGCGGAGAGCCCAGATTCGAGATCTGCGCAGCGATCTCCTGCGGAAGGGGGTCTCGTTCCGGGAAGGTGTGCGGCGCTGGTTCTTCACCGGGCCCCGGCGGTCGCTTCGACTCGTCGACCGTTATCGGGCGGTCCGGGAATGGCCACAAGGAACGGTCCAGCGGCTGGATGGGATAAATGCGAAGGTCAAACCGGTCTTGTCCTCGACCCTCGACCGGGACCATCTGCGGCCCGAACCGTTCAACGACACCCTGACTCGCACCCCAACGGAGGTAGGCCGGCTTCTTAGGGAAATAGCAGTAGAGCGCACTCTGGTCGCGCATCTGGAGAGCTCGGCCGTTCGTGTCTCGAAGTTGGATAGGGTTCAGGACCAGTTGATACAGAATCTCGCGGCTGAAGTCTCCTGTAATCTCGACTGTTTTGCCCTGCAGCTCAAATGACAGATTGGAGACGCCGGGCGTGAAACGAAAGAGGTTCTTGCCTTCCAGGGGGCCAAAAGCAGCGGGTGGCGACGAAAACTCGACAAGCAAGTGCGACTCTTCGGTGCCACAGTTGATGGCCTGCTCACGGGTGTACTGGCTCCCCTCGGGCGTGATCGGATAGCGTCGCTCCCGCGCCCCGACTGTTACAATGCGAAACGGTTCGGCAGTCGAGAATGAAAACGATAAAAAGGAGTCGGTGCCTTGGTCTTCTAGAGAGAGCCGGAAGTGGACGACCGCTTTCGTCCCCCAGGGAACGGCAGATTTGAGAGCCAGGACGTACCGGGCTTCGTCCGAGGGCGACCGCCGCTCGACCGTCTTAACTTGGAAATCTTCGCTGCCAAGCCAACGCGACTCATGGCCGGCGACACCCGGGAGAGGCCGCAGTTCGACCGACACCATCCGAACCAAGGCGGCGGTATCCAGAGGCTCGGCGAACGCCAAGGTGATCTCGTCAACCGGGTCCAACCCCTCCGTCTTGTCCAGAGGAATCGTCGAGGTCGGGGCCGCCATGAGCGTCGTCAGCTCGAACCTTATCCCTTGGACCGTCCAGGTATAGCGAGCCAGCGAAGGCCAAGGTTCGGCAGGCCTGAACTGCAGCGTTCTGGCGTCGAGCCACCGGAAAGAACCTGGATGCGGGGGGTTGAAGGCCAACCATTTCTCAGGCTGGTCCTCCGGCCCCCCGGCGGCCGGTCCCAAGGCGGATGGGAAGAAGACAGTCACCGGGTCCCAGCGGCGGAGGAACTGATTTGGGACGACGGTAAGGCCGGTGGAGTTTTGAGCCGTGCCTTGCGTTATGATGGCCCAAAAGACTGCCAGGACTATGGATGACCCTATGATTCTGCGATTCATCGCTTTGCCTCTTCTATTGCTCTGCTCGCTTCCCTACGAGCCGCATACAAAGGTTGCATCATCGTGAGTGCGGGGAGCTTTTATTGTGGCCGGACTCTCCAGAGTCCGGCAGCCGGGCTCTGCAGAGCCCGGCGAAAGCAAAGACACTTTTCTGCTATTGCTCCCTTTGGGCGGACCGAGGTCCGGCTGCCGGACTCTGGAGAGTCCGGCCACAAGCAAAGCCACTCGCAATCGCAACGAAGCGCCCTCCACTCGTCACTCCCTCGGCGGCTCGCCGCCCTCGGCCGGTTCTTCCGCCGGCTCCTCGGCTTCTGATTCCTCCTCGACGACCTGCTCCTCGGCTTCGTCAGCGGATCTCGAGCTGAAGCTGGGAGCCTCTTCCTTCGGACGCAGATATTGCTGAATCAC
>RPQK01000247.1 GCA_003819755.1 Acidobacteriota bacterium
CCGTTCACCGTTCAGCGTTCACCGTTCACCGTTCACCGTTCACCGTTCAGCGTTGGGAGGTTAAACAGTTCGGCGGTTCTTAAGCTTAAGGTTAAGAGCAATTCCAACCCGAAACGATTGAACCCCGAACCCCGAACCCCGAACCCCAGAACGCTGAACGGTGAACGCTGAACGCTGAACGCTGAACGGTGAACGGTGAACGGTGAACGCTGAACGCTGAACGCTGAACGGTGAACGCTGAACGCTGGGTGCTTTTCGATGCCGGTAGCCGCCTGCTATGATTGGTCGGATACACACTTATGAGCACAATTCTCGGTCTAAATTTCTTTCATGCGAATGCTGCTGCGGCGATCTTTGTGGACGGGAAACTCGTGGCCGCGGCGGAGGAAGAGCGCTTCAACCGGGTGAAATTCTCCGCCGGAATCCCGCTTTGCGCGATCGGCTTTTGCCTGAAGCAAGCCGGCCTCGAATTCAAGGACATCGACGTCATCACTTATCCGCGTGCCACCAACACCCGAATCGTGAACAACGATCAGATCCATTTTCAGGATCGGATCTACAAGATCAACTCGCTCTATGATCGCTACCGGATCAATCTGAAGCTGATTAACTTCAAAGAGACTCTTGCCGAGCACTTCGGCATACCCGTTGAGAGCCTGGTCTTCAAGCTCCGGGAACAGGATCATCACCTGTCGCACATCCTCTCGGGTTACTTCTATTCCCCGTTCGATGAAGCCCTGATTGTCTCATGCGACGCCTTCGGCGATTTCGTCTCCATGAAAACGGGCGTCGGCCGCGGTAACAAGATCGAGATCCTGAACCAGGTGCAGTTCCCTCATTCGGTCGGTCTTTTTTACACGATGGTTACGCAGTTTCTCGGGTTCTCCGGGTACGGGGACGAGAGCAAAGTAATGGGATTATCGACGTTTGGGTATCCCGAGTACACGGATCGGCTGAGGACCATCATTTCGGCAGAGAACGGAACGATCAAGCTTAATCTGAAGTACTTCAACCCGGAGCATGGTGTCGGGACGTCATGGGCCGAATCGACACCAGATATCAGCCGGCTCTACAACGACAACCTGACTCGGCTGATGGGTCCGCAACGCCAGCCGGACGAGGAAATATCGAGCCGTCACCAGAACATTGCGACTTCGGTTCAGCATCTGACCGAGGAGATCCTGTTCTCCGTGATCGACGACCTGTGTGCCCGGCATAAGATCCCGAACCTCGTGCTGACCGGCGGTCTCGCCTACAATTCACTCCTGAACGCCCGTATCCCGGACGAGACTCCCATCGATCGGATCTACGTTCCCCCGAGTCCAGGAAACAGCGGCCTGTGCATTGGCTCGGGCCTGGCTCTGCTCGGAGACGAGGCCTCCCGTGTCGAGATGAACCACGCGTTCTGGGGACCTGAGTACCCGTCCGAACACCTTGAACAGCTGCTCGACAGCAGCGGGGCCGTGCACCAGAAACTGGATGACCCCGTCGCCAAGGCCGTCGAGCTGTTGACTTCCGGGAAAGCCCTCGGATGGTTTCAGGGGAGGATGGAGTTTGGGCCCCGAAGCCTGGGGAGCCGCTGCATCCTGGTCAACCCGATCACCCCCGACCCTCGGCGGATCAAGCGGCGGCACAACCTCAAGCCGCTCGGCATTTCGATTCTCGAGGACAAGGCGAGCGCCTACTTCCATGGCGTTCAGCATTCCCCGTTCATGTCCTTTATGGGGCGGCTGCGGGGCAGGCACCGGCGCGAGTTTGAGAATGTTATTCTCAACAACTTCTGCCGGTACCAGACAGTCGGGCCGGAAAACCCTCTTCTCCAGCAGGTGCTGCTCCAATTTCAGGAAGCGACAGGCCTGCCGTTCCTGATCAACACGTCTCTGAATGTTGAGGGAGAGCCGGTCATGGACTCGCCCGAACTGCTGCTCAAGCACTTCGACACGATGCACCTGGATGCCGCTATACTGAATAACATCCTGCTCGTTCGAGAGACCCGGAATTGAAGAGATTTGCAGCTTTAGTTGCCCTTTTGATGGCGGGTGAGGTTTTCGCTCAGAACGAAAACCGCCCCGTCGACCTCACGATCGAAGGCTCCATTGTCTGTGCCGGCGATCAGGGGGCCACCATCCCCTCGCCGGGTCCGTGCGCCGCCCCTGCTCGCTACGCCCTGAGGACGGACGAAGGAAAGCTGTACTTCTTCGTGGACCAGGATCCCCGGGCAGAAATATTCAAAGACGACCGGGTTCGAGCCAAACGCTTACGGATTTCGGGGTGGGCCAGGCCGGGCAACCGAATCGAGATCATCAAGCTCCAGGCGGTTCGCGACGGAGTTCTGTACGATCTCTACTACTTTTGCGAGACCTGCAACATCACCGCCTATGCCGGTGGCCCCTGCCCGTGCTGCCGGGAAGAGCTGGAGTTCCGCGAAACCAGGGCGAAAAAAGAAAGGATGAAGGATGAAAGAAAGGATGAAGGATGAGCAGCCGCGGATTACGCGGATAAACGCGGATAACGCGGATCGGCCGATCCGCGTTATCCGCGTTTATCCGCGTGATCCGCGGCTGCTCATCCTTCATCCTTTCTTTCATCCTTCATCCTTGGGGCTACGCTTCTGCCGACGGATACTTAAACAGGGGCTCGGTTTTCAGAGCTCGCTGCTTGATCGCTTCGGCTTCCTCGCTTTTGAGCGGAGTAAACTGCTTGGCCAAGTCGAGGGCGAGGCGGAACAGATTCTCGTCGCCCGGCGGGATGGCGGCTGTGATGGGGTGCGAGAGCGTAAAGCGCAGCCCCGCGAGCGCCTCCTCGCGATCCGCCAGCGGCTCATACCAGCACTTCTCGTAGGTCTTCTTCTGCCCTCGCTGGATGCGCGTCTTCGCCATGGCCTTAAGCGCCAGAATGCCCATCTTCTTCGACTGGGCCTTCTGGAGAACTTCCGGCCCGAAGTTGCCGGCGTGCCAGGTGGCAAAGTTGATCGGGAACAGGATGGTGTCGAAGCCGAAGCCGTCAATGAGCGCGAGCGCGGCCTCCACGGAGTGAGCTGAGAACCCGATGAACCTAATCTTCCCCGCCTTTTTCGCAGCGAGGAACGTTTCCAGAGCGCCGCCGGGTCCGAGGATCTGTTTGACGTCTGACAGCTTGGTCACAGCGTGCAACTGATAGAGGTCAAAATGATCCGTCTGCATCTTGCGAAGGGAGCTTTCCAGCTCGCGAGCCGCTCCCTCATGACTTCGCTCTTGCGTCTTGCAGGCCAGGAAGACGTTCTTGCGATACGGCTTCAAAGCCGGCCCGAGCATGTCCTCGGCGTTGCCGTAGCTCGGCGCCACGTCGAAGTAGTTGACGCCTCGTTCCACAGCCTCCGCGACCCTTTGGGACGCCTGGTCCGTGGTCGCGTCCTTCACGACAATCCCTCCAAAACCAATGATCGACAGTTTCTCTCCGGTCTTGCCGAGAGAGCGGCGCTCGAGCTTTCCCGAGGTGTCTCTCTGTAAGGCCGAGAGATCAGCCGGAAAGCACTTCAGCAAAGCAGCTCCTGCTGTTGCGTCACGTAGAAAGTCGCGGCGATTCATGTGTCTTCCTCCATTTAAGAAATTATCAGGAGTCGCCGCCGACTTAAAGGTACAAGCGACTTTCTTCACTTGCATTTGATTATTGATTGAAGTGTAAATACATTTCCTTATATACTCAAAAGTGGAGATTGGGGTTTATGAGTATTGGAAAGAAGGTGCTCCAGCTGCGTCTTCAATCAAAAATGACACAGCAGGAGATCTCGGAACTGACCGGACTGGCTGTCTCTTACCTCTCCCGCCTTGAAAACGAGCGAATTACGCCGTCGATCCGGACGCTCACCAGGATTGCTGACGCTTTTGGCGTGCCCGTGACCCGTCTCCTGGAGGCCGAGCCCGAGAGGCGTGGCGGAGAACACTGTCCGGTAAGCCCTTCCGGCCACTGTCTGCTCAACCAACTTTCGGTCGGCAAGGGTCGGCGGCCGAGAGTCGAGTCAGAAAGCTATTCCCCCTATCAACTCGAGATCCTGCGCATGTGCAACCGCCTGCTTCAGAGTGAGGATCGCGAGATCATCGATTCGCTTTCAACGGTATTGAAGTCGTTGGTTACACTGGCCGGCTCCAGGGAGAAGGTGCCGGTGCACTGACGACTGACCGGTAACCAGCCGCGGATCACGCGGATAAACGCGGATAACGCGGATCGGCCGATCCGCGTTATCCGCGTTTATCCGCGTAATCCGCGGCTGCTCACCCTGCCGCTTGGTCACCCGATAGCGCCTCCGTCCTCAAGAACCGCACGAGCCCTCCCCACCTTCGATCCACCTGGAAACCACGCGGGAGGCAGAACTGGCGCAGGAAGAAGTGAGTCTTGACCACCCTCACGTTCTCGGCGACCATCCTTAAACAGAAATCGTCGAGCAGGGCCGTGCCGATTCCGCGTCCTTTGACCGGCTGCCCGACCACCACGCCGTCCAGATGGACAACCTCCTCGTCCTGATGCCGATAGCAGACCCCTCCTATGATCTGGCCCTCGCGGTCGAGACAGACGAGATACCGATCTTGTTCGGAGATCAGTTTCGGGAAGTCGGCCTTGAACAGAAGCCGGTACAGTTGCCCGATCTCGGCCGGTTCAAGCGGAGCGCGCACGCTGTATTTGACTCCCTGCTTGTCCGAGATTTCCGATCGGACAATCACGTGCCGGTGATCGCTCTCGCCGATGCTCAGGACTTCGATATTCTGAATCGGCTTGGCCTTGGGGAAGACCATGCGGCTGAATACGGCCCGGTCGGCGGGCTCGTGAAGGGTCGCCTGAAGATCGGAAAGCTCCTGCATCTGCGTGGGCAAGGTTGCGGGCCGTGCAAACATCTGCCGGAGCAAAAGGTCGAAGGCTCCAAGCGATGTGTCGGGCGCGCGGGCAAAGAAGGTATTCCGATAGAGATGATAGCGGGCAATATCCGGGAACCGATCAATACGGTACAGTTTTTGGAGCTCGTCGATGATCTGTTCCCGCGCCTCGGGAGTCGGGTGCGGCGTAGCCTGTTCCCACTCGCGAAACCGGTCGATCGCGGACTGAACCGGCAGCGGGACGTGATAGGTCTCGTCCAGCCGGCACCGGTAGTCCAGGAGGTTTTTCCTCAATTCACCGGTGAAGGCTTCGGCTGGCCCACGCGAAAGGTCGCGATCCAGTCTGGCCAGAAATTCCTTCGCTTTCTCAACGCCTAACGCTTCCACACAGCCGTCGAAGATCCAGCAGTAGTCGAGGTACTCCCTGGTGCGCGGGTAGTGAGCCAGGGTGTATTGGTAGAAGTTGTGCACCATCGGCTTCACCAGGGAAAGGGTGTTTGTGTAGGTCGTCCATCCGGTCAGTGAAAGAACGCAGGATCCCTGCCGGAAGTCGGGCTCGGGAACAACCACATTGGCCGGGGCGACCGTGCCCGGTACGATTCGGAAATCGCTGTTACGCCAGGCGCGGAAGATCGCGCCGCATGCTCGGACAAACAGTTTTCTCCAATCATGGACGCCGACATACGCGGAACGGTTCATCTGGAGGCTGGTGAACTCTCTGATGCGTTCCCAGACGGTTAGATCGCTCACGTAAGCCAGGGACATGGCGCCGAGCTCCGGCCGTGCGCAGCCGAATCGCGGCAGAACCGGGGATCCGTGGGCATATCCTCCGATCGCGATCATCCAGAACATCGTCTCCCGAACCGCCGCGTTATCGAGATCCTCCCTCAGGATCAGCTGCAGGTCGAAATGCTTACCTGCCGCCGTATTCACGGTTACACGGTAGCGAATGTACTGGTGGCGTGAGACGACTCGCGTCACCCAGATGGCGCCCCCCGGTACTTCACGAACATCGAAGTCAGGTTCATCGAAGGTCAGCATGACCGAGTGTCTCAGCATAGTGGTGCCGAACAGGACCCTTTTCAGGATCTGGATCTCGCCTGAAGAGAGCCCGTCCTCGAAGGTCACCTTTTCCGACCAGTCCACTTCCCGTTGTTCGCAGGGCAACGGGGCCGTGCACCAGGCGCACATTTCCTCGAAATGCGCTTCGGCGGCCGCAGACAGCTCGGGATCAACGCGGTGCAAGACCCAGGCGGCCAGTTCTTCCCTGACGGCCGCATGAGCTTCCGTGTGATAGCGGGCGAAATTGACGAGCAGTTTCAGCAGATTCTTGAACTGCTCGCGCACCATTTCGGTCGCCGGCCATTGAAGTTGAGTGCGGTAGAGGTGCAGGCGTTGGCGCAGCGCTTCCAGGCGCCGCTGCTCGAAATGAGCCTTGGCGATGGCCTCAATCGATTCCTCATCGAGAAAAGGCAACCCGGACTGGATGAAGGCGGGGAACACCCGGCTATAGTCCTGGACCGGCTGGTCGAGCAGGAGACTCCGGTAGGCAGTTGCCCGGGTCTTGATGTCCGGGTGACGAGCCAGCGCTTCCAGTCGGCGCTGGATAGTGCCAGAGACCCGGTCGTCGGACTGCGGAAGCATCTCGGTCAATTGTTCGACCGCTCCGACCGAGACCGCGCCCCGGCCGAAAAGCGCCTGGGCGCTGAGAGCATGGATCTTCTTCAGCTTCTGTTTGTGGACAAGGGGGAGCTGGAGGCCTGGCACGGTGGGCGTCGCTGGGAGCGCAGGCGTCTCGCCTGCACTGGGGCGAGGGGCGTCCCGCCCCGTTCGTGCCTCGGGCAACATTGATGGTGCTACCGCCTCGGACGGGGCGGGACGCCCCTCGCCCCAGTGCAGGCGAGACGCCTGCGCTCCCAGCGACGCCTGCGCTCCCAGCGACGCCTGTACTCCCGCGGGCAATCCGACTTGGGGCGAGACGGATTGAAACGGCACATCCCAGCCTTCGCGGCAGGGGCAAAAGGCGGTCAAGGAGAGATTACCGACCCAAAGCCTGGGTTGCCGGGCAAAAAGGCCGAGGTCGATTTCGGGGTTCTGGACGTAGTATTCCAAGTCTCCGATGCGCACCACGGATTCCCCGTCCCGGCTGATGGGGAGAAAGAGATCACGGCGCCGGTTTTTCAACCCGCCATCCGCGACCAGGATATCGTCGTCCAAAATCCCCAGGTCCCGGAAGAACCAGCGGGGAATCGTAATCCGCAGGCCGGCAACCTCGACCTCGATCTCCATCTTCCGATAGAGGTCGTCGATCAGACGGGCGAAGTGTTCCTCGATGCTCCGGCGCCGGTATGAGCCTTTCGCGGTCAACTCTCCGCCCGCGACCTCGAAGTCACGATCGAGAATTGCAAAATTCACGACTCTTTCGTAAGGGGCGAGATCATCGTTGACCGCCGTGACAATCTGCCGGAAGTACTCACGGATGTGCTCTTCGGTGGCCGTGCTCTGAATGACGGGATCCGAACGGTCGGGAACGATCAGCAGAACGTTATAGGCTCGTCCGTCACCGACCAGGAAAGTCCGTTTGATCCCCGGCACGTCGACGAACCGCTGTTCTATCCGGCGCGGGGCGATCGTCTGGCCTTTGGTGTTCTTGTAGATATCCTTGATGCGGTCGACGATTTCAAGGTGACCGTTCGGGCGCACCTCGAAAAGATCCCCGGTTGAAAGCCAGTAGTCCTCGTAGCTCGCAACCTCTGAACCTTTGAACCGCTCAACCTTGGAACCCTCCGGCGGGGGTTCATGTTCCAGGTAGCGGGCGATATAAGGCCCGCTGATCAGAAGCTCTCCCTGCTCGGAAAAGCGGGTCTTAACCCCGGGGAGGGGAATACCGACACTGTTGTTGAAGTACTCGCCGGGAGGCGTCATGGTGATTCCCCCGGTCGCCTCGGTCATTCCAAAACCGCTGCAGAGATCGACGCCGTGGCGGTTAAAGAAATGGAACACCTTGGGGTCGAGGTAGCCGGCGGCCGAAAGGCCCCAATGGAGCCTTTCTCCGACAGTTCGTCGAAAAATCGCCTCTTGCTGTCCGAGACTGGACGCATGGCTCATCTTCTCCAGGCAGAAGTCCTTGATCTGAGTCCAGCGGAACGGTATCCCGACCAAGCCGCTCGGCTGAACTTGCCGGAGTCGGCTCATGAGAGTCTCGGCGGATGGGTTGCCGGAGAAGACATACGTGCCTCCCCAGTAAATGCTTCCAAGCATTTCCAGGTAGCGGCCGAAAGTGTGGTAGAGGGGCAGATAGCACAGGAGAGTCTCACCGTCGCCGACCCGCGGCAAAGCGGCCCCCCGGGCAAAACGCTTGGTGACGAGATTGTACTCGGTGAAAGAGATACCTTTGGGCACCCCGGTGCTCCCCGAAGTGAACATGACGGTCGCCAGATCGAAGAGCGAGCGCCGGGGACGGGAGCCGAGGATTTGCGTGATCTCCTCGCTGCCCAGTTGGGCGCAGGCGGCGCGCAGGAGGCGGTTGTCTCCGGGAGGCTGCTCGCGCCAGTCGTCGATCAGAAATGAACGGAAAGGCGCCTTGACCTGGTTCTTGATCACACCGAGCCGGTGAAGATTCTCCTCCGTGTCGGTGGCGACGATGTTAATTCCCAGGCGGTCGAAAATCCATGCAAGCGTTCTAGTATCAAAGTGGACACTGAGCGGGGTCACGAAGATGTCATAGAAAAGGCAAGCGAGGTCGCAACAGGCGCTGTCGACGCTGTTCTCGGCGAGGATGGCGACCCGCGGAAGGTCCGTACCGGCAGCGTAGAAGACCGCGGCAATGCTCTCCAGCTGTCGCGCCACCCGGGCGTAGGTCCAGAAATGGGCCTCCTGATCCGCGAGTTCCTGGAAGAGCGGTCTGTCCGGGTGTTCCTCCACCCGCTGGCAAAACATGTCGAGCAATCGAAAATTAGAGTGAGCGATGACGTCGAACGCCGCGTCTGCCCATCGGTAACGGCGTTCGCGCCCCGGAAGGCTGAGCAGGAAACGAGGCCGGGATGTCACTTGCAGGTAGGTGTGCCAGGTTTCGTCGCTGACCTTGCCCAGCTGTCGGGCCATCCTGAGCGCCTCGGTCACTTCCAGAACCTCCTCGGCCAGCTGCGGAGGCGGGATCTCGAGGAGTCGCGGAGATCGCCACATCGGGAGGAGCTTCTCGAGCAGATTCGACGGATCGGTCATCGTGGTCGCCACGTGCACCATTGTAACCGAGCGAACCAAAACTGCCCGCTGCCCCGCTGGCGGCTGACCGGTGGAGTGGCGCCGAATTCAGCGGCGGTTGAGTTCCTCGCCGTTTTGTGGCGAGTTGTATCGAAACCCCGCCGCCCTGAAGGAGCGAGCGTCTGCTCGCTTACGCTCGCCCGCACTGGGCCGCGGGGTTTCGATACAACTCGCCACAAAACGGCGAGTCACTCAACCGCCGCTGAATTCGGCGCCACTCCACCGGTCAGCCGCCAGCGGGGCAGCGGGCAGTTTTGGTTCGCTCGGTTACAATGGTGCACGTGGCGACCACGATGACCGATCCGTCG
>RPQK01000248.1 GCA_003819755.1 Acidobacteriota bacterium
CCCCTGACGATCACGGGTTGCCAGTTGCGCCCGATTCGCTACGCTCTGCCGGTCGCCAGTGCACAGGTCAAATCTTGCGTAATGCTGGCCGGCTTGACTGCGGACGGGGTAACGACCATCGTGGAGAGCCAGGCGACTCGAGATCACACAGAAAGAGCTTTTCCGGTCTTCGGCGTGATTGTTGAGCGCGCCGGAACCGATCTGACGGTAGCAGGACCGGCAAGACTCCAGCCTGCCCAGGTTCAAGTGCCGGGCGATTTTTCCGCCTCAGTCTTCTTCATCCTGGCAGCGCTGATCGTGCCCGGTTCGATCGTCTCGCTACCCGGCGTTGGCGTCAATCCAACGAGGAGCGCACTGCTTCAGCTGCTGGTTGAAAGCGGCGCGGACATTCGGATACTGAACAAGTCGGAGCGGGACAACGAACCAAGGGCTGACCTGGAGATCCGTTACTCGCCTGACATCCTCGACGCCTTTCCGGCCGAATTAGGAACGGAATGGGTTCCCAACCTCATCGACGAGATTCCGGCGCTCGCAGTATTCGGAGTCAGGCTCAAGAAGGGATTGACGATCAGGGGGGCTGAAGAACTGCGCAGAAAGGAATCCGACCGTATCCACGCGGTCGTTTTGAATCTCAGTAACCTCGGCATCCACGTGGATGAGCTCCCGGACGGCTTTCACATTCCGCCCGGCCAGAGCTTCAAGGGAGGTCGGGTTACCACGTTTGCGGACCACCGAATTGCGATGGCCTTTTCGATCGCCGGTTTGCTGGCTGGAAGCCCGGTCGAGATCGACGACCCCGCCTGCACAGCCATATCCTTTCCCGATTTTTTCGGTAAACTGGAATTAGTTGCCGGGTCATGGTGAAGCACATTTACCTGATTGGTTTCATGGCTAGCGGCAAGTCCACGGTCGGGCCCTTGCTGGCCGCCCGTTTGAACCGTCCCTATCAGGACCTCGACCAACTTATCGAAAACGAACAGCGGATGACGATTACGGAGATCTTCGCGATGAGGGGGGAAGCGTATTTTCGGAGGGTCGAGTCGCGCCTGCTGGCTCAGACCGCCCAACTCGCGCCGACTGTCATCGGCCTCGGGGGTGGGACATTCTGCAACGAGGGCAACCAGGCCGTGGTGGCGGAGAACGGAGTGAGTGTCTGGCTCAGAATCCCTCTGAACTTGGCACAGGCCCGGTGCTCGAGAATATCGACCCGGCCCCTGGCGAAGGACCCGGCCCGTTTCAAGGCGCTATTTGAGCTCCGGCAGGAACATTACAGGAATGCTCGGATCTGCGTGGAGGTGGAAGGGAAAACGCCCGCGCAGATCGCGGAAGAGATTTTCGCCAGGCTGCACATTTTGTCGCCGTGATCACAGGAGGTTTTTGCTATTATGGCGCTGATGCTGAGGAGATCTTGTCTTTCGTTGTTCCTCGTCGCGTTCGCAGCGTTGCCCCTCTATGCCGAGGATCCGGCAGTCGACCCGGAATTCGATCGGCTCTTCCCCTCAACCGGCTTTGAGGATCGGGTCGGTTTCTGGAAGATGATCTTCACCCGGTACGGCCAGGATGAGGTGGTCGTCCATGACCGTGAGGATCTTCGCCTTGTCTACAAGGTGATCAACTCCCCGTATAGCGGCACCGACAGAGCGACCGTGCGGCGACGCAAAGCCCTGCTGAAAACGACCGTCGATGAGCTGGCCCGCACTTTTGACGAGCTGATTCAGCTCGGTCCCGATTCAGACAAGCTCGAGTTTCGCCATCATGAGCTTCTCGCCGTACTGAAACTGGCGAATTACCAGCCGACAGAAGCCGTGTTCCACCGCCTCAAGGAAAATATCCACCTGCAGCGAGGCATCAAGGAGAAGTTCCGGGACGGCCTGGTTCGCTCCGGCCGCTATCTGCCGGAACTCGAGCGAATCTTCAAGGACAAGAGCCTGCCGACACACCTGGTGCTCCTTCCCCACGTTGAATCATCGTTTGATTACGCGGCCTATTCGCACAAGGGTGCGGCAGGGATCTGGCAGATCACCCGGGGGACCGGCAGAAGACTGCTCAAGATCGGCCGGACCGTGGACGAGAGACTGCACCCGATCCGGGCCGGAGAAGCGGCCGCCGAGCTGCTCCTGGACAACTACCGCGCTCTGGGCACCTGGCCACTCGCTATCACCGCGTACAATCAGGGGAAGTACGGGATGCTGAGGGCTCAAGCCGTTCACGGCAACGATCTCAAGAACATCGTCGATAACTACCAGTCGAGGATTTTTGGGTATGCGGGCCAGAACTTCTACGCGGAGTTCCTGGCAGCTGTCGAAATCGCCAAGGATCACGAGAAGTATTTTCCGACCTTGAAACTCGACGCGCCGCTGACATTCGAGACGGTCACCCTGAACAAGAGCGCGTCTGTGCGCACTCTGAGCAAGAAGTACAACATCAACACCTCTACTCTGAAGACTTACAACCCGCATCTGACCCCGCACGTCTGGAGGCGGGCGGCGGCTGTCCCGCCAGGAACCGTGTTGCACCTGCCGGCCGGCGGAGCAGCGACCCAGGTCGCTGAGAATTCAAAGCCGGAGCCGGCCAGTCCCAAGCCCCAGCTGCCGAGCTATACCAAATACAAAGTGCGCCGTGGTGATACCCTCAGTAAGATCGCACGGCGTTTCCAGGTCCGCGTCGAGCAGCTGATGGAACTGAACGGAATCAGCAGCACGCGGATTTACCTCGGGCAGTTGCTGACGATTCCCTAAAGGAGCGAAAGGACCGGAAGGACCGGAAGAACAGCCATTGTCCTTCCGGTCGTTCCGGTCCTTTCGATCCTTTAACCTTCTTGCCAAATTTTCATCTTAATCTTATGAGATATGAGCGACCGCTCCCGGGGCGATTGTCTGCCTCCCGGCGGTCGCGTGTTAGAATTGCTTACGACTGAGAAGAGGAAATGACCAACTACTTTAAGACAGCTTTGCTGTTAGGCTTGATGACGGGATTAATTCTCGTTATCGGGGAGCTTCTCGGTGGATCTCAGGGCTTGATCCTCGCCCTCGGTTTCGCCGCGCTGCTGAATTTCGCCAGTTACTTTTACTCCGACAAGATCGCATTGGCGATGTATGGCGCCAAGCAGTTAAGTCGGGACCAAGCTCCGGAGGTCTTCGCCATAATTGAGAACCTGGTCGCACGGGCAGGACTTCCGATGCCCCGTGTCTACCTGATCCCCTCGCCCGCTCCGAATGCCTTCGCCACGGGACGCAACCCGCAGCACGCAGCGGTGGCGGTTACCGAGGGCATTCTACGGCTGCTGAACCGGGAAGAGCTGGAAGGCGTTCTGGCTCATGAACTGGCGCACGTGAAGAACCGCGATATTCTCATCGCGTCGGTTGCCGCAACAATGGCCGGCGCGATCATGATGCTCGCTCGGTTGGCGATTTTCTTCCCGATGGGTGGACGCGACGACGAGAACCGCGGAGGAGGCGCTCTGGGCCTCCTGCTGACCATGATTCTCGCGCCGATTGCCGCCCTGATGATCCAGATGGCGATCAGCCGAAGTCGCGAGTATGGAGCTGACGCGACCGGGGCGCGGCTTTCCGGTAACCCCTACGGGCTGGCGAATGCTCTCAGGAAACTGCAAGAGGGGAACAAGCGGATTCCTATGGACGCGAATCCGGCAACCTCGCACCTTTTCATTGCGAAACCTTTCAGCGGTCGGACCCTGATGTCGCTCTTCAGCACTCATCCCCCCATGGAGAAGAGGATCGAGCGCCTCCTGGGCTCTCGGATGGCTTAAATGGACGACAAAGAACCAGTACAGTTCCAGGTTGCTGACCGGAGATTTTGGGTGAAGGATGAAGGAGTCTTCGATCGCGCCGAAATTCCCGAGAAGAAGTTCCCGTCGTACGTCGAAGAGCTGAAGGGTCGGACCGAACTGGCCGAGCAGAAACTGAAAGAAAAGCTCAAGAAACTCGAAGAAGACAACGACGTCTTCCGAGAGCGGCTGACCCGAGAGACCGAAAAGCGACTCCAGCGGGAAAAACGCAAACTGGTGATAGGTCTCCTGGACGTTGTCGATAATCTCGAGAGGGCGCTGAAGGCCGGAGAAGACGCCGTGGCGCTCAAAGAAGGGATTCGGCTCAATCTGGACCTGTTCGTATCAAAACTGAAAAGCGAAGGCATCGAGCCGCTGGACCCGCTCAATCAGCCGTACAATCCTCACGAGGCCGAAGCGGTCGGAATGGTCCCCGTCGACAAGCCGGAGCTTGACCACGTTGTCGTCGAAGTTCTGGAAAAGGGCTATCGAGCCGGAGAGCAACTGGTCCGCCCCGCACGGGTGCGCGTGGGGCAGTACCGGGGGAATTGACGGATTTTATCCACGAACCAACACGAACGAACACGAACAAAGACGTCTTTGTTCGTGTTCGTTCATGTTGGTTCGTGGATAAAATCCGTCAATTCCCCTTTCCTCACGCCAGTCCGTCATCATGATGGTTCAGCATGTAGTGATCAAACGCCGCTGCCGAAGCCGACACTGAGGAGCGGATCTGTTCGATCTCCCCGGCCGGCAAAGGCTTGAAAGCCCGCGCGACCTGGATGTTCTCTCGCAACATCTCGATTTTCGGCATCCCCACCACGCAGGCAGCGACCGGGAGGTTCAAGGCGTAGCGAAGCAACTGCGCGCCTGAGGTTCGCCCCGGCCCCTGGCCGACCAGCTTTTCCTGGCCCATCACCTTCATGGCCAGCACTCCCAGGTTCTTGGCCTTGGCCGCCGGCAAGGCAGTGCGTTCAAAACCGGTGGCATACCCGCTGTTGGTAGCCGGATTCAGAGCCATCTGAACGCAATCCAGATCATGCCGCTGGATGGCGGTCTTTAGCGCCTCGGCCTGTGAGTGGCAGGTCATGCCGATGAAGCGGGTCGACTTGTCGTCACGCAACTTATAAAGGGCTTTCAGAACTCCCTTTTCAATGGCAGCCAGATCATCGAGATCGTTGAGCGAGTGGATGTGCAGAAGATCAACGTGGTCGGTTTGAAGGCGTTTCAGGCTCGCCTCTACGGCTCGCAGCGCTCCGTCGTAGGTTCGGTCCTGGACCTTGGTCGCGAGGAAGACTTCCTTACGCCGGGTCTTCAGCACTTTCCCGTACCGCTCTTCGCTCTTGCCCTCGCCATAGGCCTGCGCGGTGTCGAGATAGTTTATGCCGCTGTCTATCGCCTCGTTCAGGGCTAGTAATCCGGCCTCTTCCTCGTACGCCAAGAAGCGGCTGCCACCGCCGAAGGCTAGAATCGAGACCTGCGCCCCGGTCTTTCCCAGGGTCCGCCTTGCTATTGAACCGGCGGCCTGCAAAGGCAGGCTGGAGAGGCTTACCGATACGGCCGTCGTTTTCAGGAAATCGCGTCGATTCAGATGGGGTTTCATAGAAATCTACTTTATACCGAACAGGGGAAGAGAACGAGAGAAAGGACCTCAAGGACCTCAAGGACAAAAGGACGCCTGCCTGGTCCTTGAGGTTCTTTCGGGTCCTTGAGGTCCTTTCATTCAGCGCTACTTGTACTCCACTCGCGCCGATTGAATGCGAATGTTCTCGACCGGCCAGTTGCGCAAGCGCGGATTTTTGGACAGCGGCGCTTTGGAGATCTTGTCCGCAACATCCAGACCCTCGGTCACCTCCCCAAAGATCGTGTACTGCCCGTCCCAGTTGGGCATCCTCTGAAGAACCACGAAGAACTGGGAGCTGGCGGAATCTGGATCTCCTTCGTGATGGGCCATAGCCACCACTCCCCGCTCGAATTTCCGAGAACTGAATTCCGCCGACAGGTAATTGCCAGTGTTCCCCTGCCCATCGTTGTAGGGGTCGTTGTCCTTGGTGTTCGGGTCCCCGCCCTGAATCATCTTGCCAGCCATGACCCGGTGAAACTTCGTCTTGTAGTAGAAGCCCGCGTTGATGAGCTTTTCGAAATTCTCCACGGTCCTGGGAGCAAGGTCGGGAAGAAGACGAATGACAATCGCTCCCTTGTCGGTTTCCAGAACGGCGTGCGGCTGTCCCTGCGGCTTGGCCGGTTCGGGAGCCTTGACCGTTTCCTTTTGGGCCGGGGCTCGAGTTTCCTTCTGTTCGGAGCTGCCGCAGCCAATCGACCAGATGAGAGCGGAGAAAATCACGCAAAGCAGGTATCGTGTGCGCATGGTAGAATTATGGGCCAAGAAGACCATGATTCGAAAGGCCGCAGTGGCCGGTTCGTTTTACCCGGGCGATCAAGAGGGTCTCATCGATTTCTTTGCGAACATCGGACTCTCGGCAGCTGAGACTCGCCTCAAAGCCAGGGCCGTTGTCGTCCCACATGCCGGTTATCCCTATTCCGGCCGGCTGGCAGGTCAGGTCTATTCGACAGTCGAACTTCCGCGCCTTTTCGTGATTCTATGCCCGAATCATACTGGCCTGGGAGCCCCGCTGGGGATCATGTCGGAAGGCGCGTGGGAGACACCGCTCGGCCAAGCGGCTATTGACCCGGATCTGGCCACGGCCATGAAGGAGCGCTATCAGCTGCTCGAAGAAAGCCCGCAAGCGCACCGCAACGAACACTCTCTTGAAGTACAGCTGCCCTTTCTGCAGCACCTCCTCGGGAATGACTTCCGCTTCGTCCCGGTCTGTATCGGCCGAGGCAGTTACAATCCGCTCTTGTCCTTCGGCATCGCGCTTGGGGAAACCCTTCGCGACTGGCCCGAACCGGTCCTCGTAATCAGCAGTTCGGACATGAATCACTTCGAATCAGCCGATACGACCCTCCGCAAGGACGATATGGCGATCGGCAGGATACTGGAACTGGACAGTCAAGGCTTGTACGAAGTGGTCACCCGGGAAGGAATCACGATGTGCGGTTATGGTCCGACCATCGTCGCCCTCGAAGCCTCAATCGTACTGGGGGCGACGAAGGGAGTACTGATCGGCCACACTCATTCCGGGGTTGTCACGGGCGACAACCTGCGCGTAGTGGGGTATGCTGGTATCGCGCTTTGCTGAAGGCGTGACAAAGCGCCATTGCCAGAGCGTCCGACGCATCAAGAGGTTGTGGTTTCTCCTTCAGATTCAGCAACTTGCTTACCATCAACTGCACCTGTTTCTTATCCGCCTTCCCGTAGCCGACAACAGCCTTTTTGATCTGCAGGGCGGAGTATTCTGCGAGGGGGACACCTGCCTGAGCAGCGGCCAGAATGACAATGCCGCGCGTCTGGCCGAGCAGAAGTGCGCTCTGAACGTTCGCATGATGGAAGATCTGCTCGACGACTACCGCCTCAGGCACGTGACGCGAAAGGAGCTCCTGTAATCCGTGGTGGATCAGCCTCAGCCGCTCCGGGAAAATGACGTCCGGAGGACGGATGGCGCCGTACTCGAGGCACCGGCACCGATTCCCCTCAAGAGAAATGACCCCGTAGCCGGTCGTTCGGCTTCCAGGATCGATTCCTACGATAATCATGCGGGGGATAATAACGGAGGGTGCTGACAGGATGAACGATGGGGTTCGGCGTTCGGGGTTCGGGGTTCGGGGTTCAAGGTTCCAGGTTTCGTGTTTAGAACTCTTAACGTTGAACCCCGAACCCAGAACCCAGAACCCTGAACCCTTAGCCGTTGGCTATTGCTTCCATCTCGGCTTCGTCTATGTCGAAGTTGGCGTAGACATTCTGGACGTCTTCGTTGTCTTCGAGGACTTCCATGAGCTTGATCATCTGCTCGGCCTTCTTGCCTTCAAGATGGACTCCGTTTGAAGGCACCATCGTCAATTCTGCAGAGTCGGGCTCGATTCCCGCAGACGTGAGCGCGTTCTTAACCGCCTCGAAAGTCTCAAAGGAGGTATAAACGGAGAAACTCGACTCTTCGGCTTTCAAGTCGTCGCCCCCCGCCTCGAGCACGATCTCCATCAGCTTGTCCTCGTCGGCCTTCTCTTTGCTGACGACGAGGTAGCCTTTGCGCTCGAAGATCCACCCGACGGCCCCTGTTTCTGCAAGGTTGCCGCCGTGTTTCGAGAAGAGGTGACGGATCTCCGCGACGGTTCGGTTCTTGTTGTCGGTCAATGTCTCGACCATGACCGCGGCGCCGCCCGGGCCATACCCTTCATAGGTGACCGACTCGTAGGCCTGACCGGGGAGCTCCCCGGTGCCTTTCATGATCGCGCGCTTGATGTTGTCAAGCGGCATGTTGACCGCTTTCGCAGCAGCCACCGCCGTTCGCAGCCTGGGATTCGAATCAACATCCCCGCCGCCAATCCGCGCCGCCACGCTCATTTCCTTGATGAGCTTGGTGAAGACTTTCCCGCGCTTGGAGTCGGCCGCTGCCTTCTTATGTTTAATTGAATGCCATTTTGAATGACCTGACATAACAGGCTCTCCCGTATCGATAAAAGTCCGGTAACGAAGGTATTCTAGCACGCTGCCCGCGCGCTCTTCTTCAAAAATTGCAGACGAGAGCTGTATTACAATCTGCTGCTGGTGAGTGGGGCGCCCGGCCATGACCAAGTACAAACTGACTATCCAATACGTGGGCAGACGTTACGCGGGATGGCAGATTCAGCGTGACAAGAAGACCGTTCAGGCGAGTCTGCGCGACGCAGTGGAACGGCTGACGGGTGAGTTGGTTTCCGTCGTCGGGGCGGGAAGGACCGATTCCGGCGTGCATGCGCTCGGCCAAGTGGCCCACATCCGACTGGAGAAGGAGATGCAGGCGACGAGGCTGCACCGAGCCCTGAACGGAATCCTGCCAGCCGACATCCGAATCGTTTCGGTCCGGGCGGTTGCCCCCGACTTTCATGCCCAGAAGCACGCCGTCAGAAAAAGGTACGTCTACCGAATCTTCAATGGCCCTGTTCTTTCTCCGTTCCTATGCGGCCTCGTTTGCCACGTGATTCCTCCGCTGGACCTGGAGGCGATGTCGGCGGCCGCCCAGTTAATAATCGGCAGACACGATTTTCGCGGTTTTGCGGCGGCCGCTTCCACGGTGCGGGATCATCACCGACAAGTCCTATCCTCGCGCCTCGTCCGACGAGGACGGCACATTCGTTACGTGATCGAGGCGGACGGCTTCCTGCATCACATGGTTCGAAACATAATGGGAACGTTGCTCCAGGTCGGCCGGGGCAAGCGGAGCCCATCAGACATGCTCCGTATTCTGGAATCCCGCGATCGCAGAAACGCCGGCCCGACCGCCCGACCGGAGGGGCTGTATCTGGTGAAGGTGTGGTACCGCTGACGGCTGACCAGCTGACGGCTGACAGCTGACAGCTGACCAGCTGACCGCTGATCGCGACAGGTTGACCGCTGACCGCTGACAGCTGACCGCTGAGAAGGTGTGAAAAAATCAAGCGTGTCGACGGGCTTTTATCGTGGCCGGACTCTCCAGAGTCCGGCGCGTACATCGTGCAACCAGCCATCATCCACGCGCCGGAC
>RPQK01000249.1 GCA_003819755.1 Acidobacteriota bacterium
CGAACCCTGTTGGTTCCGGGAGAGTTAGCGGCTTTCTTCGATCACGGGGCGCGAGCTGTCCTCCGCGGTGGAAAGGAAGTGGACGTTTTAGATACGGTCAGCCTCTTTACGAGAGAGACGGCGACGATCGGTTGCCTGGCACTGGCGATCGGTCCGGACGAACGCCGCGCCTACCTACTCCAGGACAGGGCAGTGACCGTGGTCGAGACGGCTGGGGCTTGCGACCCGCCGGAGGATGGTCTCGCGAACTTCTGGCCAGCTGACGGCAACCCGAATGACGTTCATCGCGGCTACCACGCAAGCCTGCTCCACCACACTGGATTTGCTCCTGGCAGGATTGGCCAGGCTCTTCGGTTCGATGGATTCGATGATTTCGCTGTCGTGAAGGGCCATTGGGTAGACGAAAGCGGATCGTTTGCGGTCGCCGCCTGGGTGAAATTCGATTCGGCGGCGAAACAAATTCCTGGGCGGGCGCACGGAAGCGCGACCCATGTCCATTGTGGCCCGAGTAGCGCCCTCGGAGCCGCATTGGGGCTGGCGTCTGGCCAAGACCGAAACGGGCCAATTCCTGTTTGGCAACGGGGAGCGGTCGATGGCCCAGTGTTCGGCCGCGGGCAAAGCCGTTGTTAGCCAGACCCGGGCGCGAGCCGGGGAATGGTTCCATGTGGCGGGTGTTCGAGACTTTGATTCGATTTCCATTTACGTTAACGGTGTCCTGGAATCGAAACGGGCCACGGTCCAGCCGGACGCATATGCCAACGGCCAAGACCTGATGAAGATCGGTGGAAACGATTTTGATTCAGCCTTCCTGAGCGGCCTGGTCGACGAAGTCGCGCTTTACTGGACACCCTTGTCACCTGCCCAAGTCAGTGCGCTCTATGAAGCCGGGCGGTTGCTAGATTCTCGTTCAAGACGACGAGCCCGGGGACCGGGCAGTTGAAACCGGTTGTCTGACCCAGTTTGTCTGCAACTGGTGGCCTGAGACGTCGTTTGACTGTTTAACTCGATGGAAACATGAAAGCCAACCCACTGGTTTTCACTGACACAAAAAGTGACACAGTCGCCAAAAAGGGCGAAAACCGGTAGCCGGCTGAGCGATTGGAAAAACCCCAGTTAGCTGGAGCTGGCGAAGGGGATTGAACCCCCAACCTACTGATTACAAATCAGTCGGGGCCGCGAGGCCCCGATCCCCGTCACGCTTGAGTTTCAGGGCTAAAAGTACGTCGAACGGGCCTCGCGGCCATTTCCAAGGGTTACAAGAATTACGCGGAGGAGTGTGGATTTCAGTCATGTGCGACGAAAAAAGTGACACAGCTCGATGAGCGGTCTGCGACTCCCGCGATTAATGTCGACGTCAAAATATATAATGCGGACTTATGCCGAATGGTCCTCCCCCCTTCCGCCTAGTCAAGACCAAAGCTCGCCGGAGTCGCTTGCTCGACTTACGAGATAAGGTCAGCCGAGTCCTGTCCAACCGACTTCATACTCACTTCACGGACCACTCCGTCTTCCACAGTGACCGGGTTGCGAAACTGACACAAGAACTCGCTGCTCCGCTGCGGCGAAAGCACGAACTGAAAGAGGATGAGGCTTTCGTTTTGTACGCCGCAGCTTACCTGCATGACATCGGGATGCAAAACGAGAATGCGGGGCGGACGGGGATGTTCGGAGAGTGGATTCGGGGAGCAGGGCAAGAATGGGCGAGGGTTCCGCGAGAAGAAAAGCTGGACCTAATCAGACAACATCATCACAGAATCTCGGCGGACATGGTCCTGGCGAGCGTCAACAGCGGATCGCCGCCAATCGGCTACAGCCTCACGGAAGAGGATCATCCGAGCAAGATCGCAGCCACATGCGAGGCGCACGGTATCGATGCCAGATGCGAGCGCTATCGTGAGCTGACTGAAGCCGACAAGCGGCCGACCATCCGTCTTCGCCTGCTCTCCGCCTTGCTCCGCCTCGCGGACATACTTGACGAAGTGCACTACCGCGCTTTTGACGAACAGCTTCGGACTCTCGATCCTAGTCTTGAGTCGCGGATGCACTGGTGGCGTCTCTACTACACGAGAGACGTGGACGTGGAACGTGACCGGAATCGCGTAACTGTCTGGTTCGGCTTTCCGGAAGCGGAGCGCGATGAATACACTGAGATCGTTATTCCTCTGCAGATGCCGGCAATCGAGCAGGAGCTGTCATGTCACCGGGAGGTGCTTGCCGAAAACGGCTTGAGTTGGCACATCGGGTGGCAGGTGGAGCGGCCGGCATTCAGTACCCTCGATACTATGCCTCCAGAAGTAAAGGGATTGATGCTGGAGGAGGTTGCGCGTCGAAGACGCTTGGCGGCAGAAAAGAGCCGCATTGATGAGACGGCAAGCACTCTACCTGATGATATCCCGGTGAAGGCGGAATATTACCGCTGGCTTGCCTCCCTCGCATTTCGCGCCGGGTACGATGTCGATGGAAGAAAAGCAGGCAAGGCGGCGATGCGACTCCTCCAACCCGGTCCGGCGCGAGGATCGCTCGAGGCCGAGTTAGCCGAGGCTCAGTTACTTGCGGGAACAGATTTGAGGCAAGAAGGAGAGGAATCGTGAGTATTTCCTCAGGCTTGGGCTCCCTGCACTGTCCTACGCTCAGTGAACTGATTACGGCAGACACTCGGAAGCTCATCGCCGCCGCTCGATCGGACGCAATACGCGGCCGGCTGGATGACGCTCTTCGGGCGCTGTCTGCGATCACGGATTCCTCACCCGCCAATCAGACTGCTCTTCACCTCACTCGAGCGGAATTGTTCCACCTCGATCAACGGACCGAGGAGGCGTTGGCAGTTTTCGATCAAGAGTTGAGTCCACTAGAGCCGTATCTACCGGAAGAGATGTGTCTAACGATCGAAAGGAATAGGATGTTGGCTTCCTTCGGGGGTGGGTTTCCCGACTGGCACGAGATGGACCGTCATGCTGGCCTGATTGACCGGCGACGATTGCTCCGAATTGAGACACGCGATGCGGAAGCGCTGATCGCTGCTGCAGAAGCCGCCAGGAGTGGCAAGAGCTACGAATCATTACCCGTTTACACCGAGGCGATCTTCGAGGCGTACCGACGTTTTGACTGGCAAGGGGCACGACAGGCGGGAGTATTTCTGGCTCAAGAGCATCTCCGCTTAAACAATCCCGATTCCGCGTGTTTCTACACCGTAATTTCGGAGGATCCTAGTACGGCCAAGGCAGTTGCATCACAACTGCGAGCCGCAAATGACCCAATCGCACTTGATCGGTGCTTAGCCAAGCTTGAAGAGGTTTGCCACCTGCGCCGGCACTTAATGTTGGCAAGCAGGCTCCTCGCTGAATTGGGTGATGCCATCCCTGACGATCGGATAGAAATTTGGCTAAGCCGACTATCGCCCCATTGGACTCGCTTGGCCGTCTCAACGCCAGATCGTTGGATGTCTGAAGCTGCACTCAAGGCAACCACGGCGTTGCTCGGTGGCGCTACAGGCGCTCAAGCCGACGGCATTATTGCCGAAATCCTGGTCCATCCTAACTGGAGCATGAATCCCGTCTCTCGTCTCCAGCTCCTCGATCCGCTGGAGGCCGCAGCCGAGCGGGCGACGAAAGCCGCTTGCCGGCGAGTTATCGAGGCTGTTAGCCCACTCATCTGTGGTGACAAGCCCGGAGCGGATTATCGGAAGTGTCTGGAAGTGCTTCTCGCCATCGCTCAACGGGTACCCGCACTCAAACCGCTAATCCGCAGCCGTATTTATCGACAGAAAGAGGGGGTGACCTCGCTTCTCGCACGCCTGGCACCGGCATTCGGGGTGAAGGGGGGTCTGGAGCGGCCGGATGAAAAGGCGGTTCTGGTGGTTGATCGATTGCGTCTCCAAGTTGAGCAACTGAACCCAGGGCAGAAACCGAGCACTGGGTTGGGTGAGCTCATGATCCAAACGAGCGACGGACCCAGCGGGAGCGTGGTGGTTAAGGTGCTAAGCTCAAGTGACGATCTACTTCTCTTGTCAGAGCACCGGCGGACACTCTCGGAGGAGAGTGTAGTGGAGGTGGTGAACGCAGTTATCGACCTGATCCGTAATCCGGCCAATGTGAACGCCAACCGAGCGATACTGTTCGACATTTTGCACTTGTTCGGTGACGTGATGAATTCGCAGTCAGCCTCGAACGCTATAGACACGATGGCGCAGTTTGCGGGGGATTATCGCGCGTTTGGACACCCGCTCTATGGGCAAGAAGAGGCGTACTCTCCGTTGAATCCCTTCCGTATGAATGCCGGGTTTCCTCAAGACGTCCGGGGCAAGGCACTTTTCGCCCTTGCTGCAATGGCTAAGAACCATGCCCCGGCTGTTGGGGCCAGACTCACTCAACTCTTGGATTTAGCCACGGCGGATTCCCAGCCAGTAATACGCCGTCATGCTTACAGCGCGACCGGTCTAGCAGGCAACGCTGCAAGGGAATGTTTACCGAGCGTTGTTGCGGGCACTCGAGACGCCGACCCGACTGCGGCCACCGTAGCACTTCAAATTTGTGGAGTTCACGCCGAGACAGTCATCGGCGACGGATTGTTGCCCGTGGTCCTAGGCAGCTTGGAAACCCAGCACCGACACCCAGACCTGGGAATCCGTTTTGGTGCGGCCGTTGCCGTAGCGAAGTTGAATCAGGCGGCGCAAAAACTGCCTGTCGGAACGCTGGGAGGTGAATTGTCCGAACGATTGTCGGTCGTTGCTAAACGCCTTGCGACCGACGTCTCGCGGCGAGTCCGCGAGGCCGCCACCCGGATCAACCAAGCGCCGATACAACGCAAAAGCGCCCGTCATGATGAACTGACGACTGCCAAGAGTGGAGCGTCAAATGGACAGAATGCCGGAGCTGCACACTAACGCCGGAGGCTCACCCGTGCCTTTTGATCCGCTTGTTCCATATAATGACCTCCCTTTGGTTCCTCCTGCCGAAGACCTGGAGACCAAGGAAGTTCTCAAGAAGTGCATCTCTGCTCACCGTGCCCTGGCCGAACTCAAAGGAGCGGGACAGACGATTCCCAACCAGGGAATGCTGATCAACACGCTTGTCCTTCAAGAAGCTCGGTCTAGCTCGGAAATAGAGAATATCGTCACGACTGACGATGCGGTCTTTCAGGCGCTCGCAACCTCCGGCTCGGCCGATCCTGCGATCAAGGAAGTCCTCCGCTACCGGGAGGCGATCAAAGATGCGTTTGAATCAGTGAGCCAGCGCCCGCTCTTGAGCACGAACTTGTTTGTCCGTATCGCTCAAACCATTAGAGAGAACCAGGCAGGCATCCGCAATGTGCCAGGAACTGCAATCCGAAACCTCCGGACAGGCGCGATCGTGTACACACCGCCGGAAGGCGAAGGGATCATTCGCGACAAGTTGAGGAATCTGGAAGAATATATCCATAACGAAAACGGAGTCGACCACCTGGTCAAACTCGCTGTTGTTCATTATCAGTTTGAGGCGATCCATCCCTTCACCGATGGAAACGGCCGAACAGGACGGATTATCAACATTTTGTTTCTGGTTCAGCGGGGTTTGCTCGAACTGCCGGTTTTGTATCTCAGCAAGTACATCATCGAGAAGAAGAGCGACTACTACAGGCTTCTTCGTGAAGTAACTCAATCAGGCGACTGGGAATCGTGGATACTCTACATGCTTGATGCGATCGAGCAGACTGCGTTACACACCCGGCGGAAGATCCAGGCAATACGGCGGCTGCTTGACCAGACCTTACGTGAGGCAAAGGAGAAGGTTCCTTCTCGTGTTTATTCAAAAGACCTTGTCGAGCTCTTGTTCTTTCAGCCGTACACGAAGGTGCAATACCTTGTGGAAGCTGGAATTGCGAAGCGGCAAACAGCATCCGAGTACTTGAAGCAGCTTGAGCGCGTCGGGCTCCTGATTCCGCGGCCCTCAGGGAAGGAGAAGCTGTATTTGAATCAACGTCTTCTCGATCTTCTTTCTAGCTGAGACCATCATGTCGACAATGCGCGCATTTTTCGACACGTTTTCAAAACATGTCGACGACGTCGACATGAGAACACACTTCCATTCCGGTGAAAATGGCCTGCTGTTTCGCCGGTGCAATCACACTCTTGGCTGCCATCGATTCGACACTCAAACGCACCGAAAGCCGTGGGGCTGGAGCACGGAAGACAAAGTCAACCCACTGATTCTTAGTTACACAAAAAGTTGACACAGTCCAAAAAGGGCGAAAACCCATAGCCGGCTGAGTGATTGGAAAGACTCCAGTTAGCTGGAGCTGGCGAAGGGAATTGAACCCCCAACCTACTGATTACAAATCAGATCGGGGCCGCAAGGCCCCGATCCCCGTCGTGCCTGAGTTTGAGGCTGAAAACCGCGTCAAACGAGGCTTTCAGATCATTTCCAAGGTTTACAGGAATCACGGCGAGGCGTGTCTATGTCCGTTATATGCGACGAAAAAAGTGACACAAAAAGTGACACACAGTGAGACGGACAAATCGAATGCCACCAGCGGCGGGGAGATAGCCTTGGATCAGTTCGACCTACTCTCTGCCTATTAAAGGGTAATGAGGCATCACGCGGTAGTCCTTGAGGCCGACGGCTACCGAATCTCCGGGATCAAGCGGTGTCTCGGCCGCATCCCACTTGGTTCGCATGATGGTCAACGAAAAACCTTCCGGAAAGGTCTCGTCGACCAACAGCAATCTCTCCCCGACTCGTGATTTCTGCGAAACCGCAACCGCAGAAGTGAGGCGAACCACCAGGCGCTGGAGCGGTCCTAGATCGTGGGTTGTTTCGACAACCGCGTTTCCCAGTTGATGCGCCGCATTATAGAAGTGTGGCTGGTAACCCAAGACGACGTCCTCGGCCCGGAAAGCAATTTTTACCAACTGGTTCGGCTCCAGAGGAGGGAAAGTCTCCGGGAGATCCAGTGCGAGCGGCCCGAGCCGGACATGTGTCCCGTCCCAGCGCCCGAGGAGCAGGTTCGCGGTTCCCAGAAACGCCGCCACTCCCTGGTTTGCTGGATGGTTGTAGACTTCAAACGGGGCGCCGACTTGCTCGATTCTGCCATGCAGCATTACTGCGATCTGTTCCCCTTGCTCGAATGCTTCTTCCTGGTCGCCCGTAACGAAAAGGATCGGGATGTTGAGGTCCCGCAGCAGCGGCGCCAGCTGTGTTCTGAGATTCAGGCGAGTCACAGCGTCCAGGTGGTTGAAAGGATCGTCCAGAAGAAGGGCGTCCGGCCGATTCACTACTGCCCTGATGACTGTCACCCGCTGCTTTTGTCCCTCGGACAGCTGATCAGGGTATTTGTCCATGTGTTCCGCAACGCCTGCGACACGGGTCAGCTCAATGAGATCAGCCCCCGGCTCACCCTTCTTTCGGCCGACCCTTGCCGAGAATGACAGGTTCCCTCTGACCGTCATACTTGGAAAGAGGTTCGGACGGCTGGATACGACCGCCATTCGGCGGGACTGGGGGGTCAACCTGGTCAGCTCTCGTCCGTTGAGATGGATCAATCCCTCGTCAGGAGCCAGAAGTCCAGCCAGGATGCGAATGAGTGTCGTCTTCCCGGCCCCGCTTGGGCCGACGAGCGTCGTGAAACGGCCGGCCGGAATGCGCAAGGACAATTCTGACAGGACCTCCACCTGATCGAACCGCTTGCTGATTCGGTCAATAAGGAGGAAGCGCTCCTCCTCCCGGCCCGGGCCCGGCGGGTTTTGCTGGGCGTCTGCCATATAATCATTATAAGCTCGCGCAGCTCGCTGCCCCTGTCCTTGACACTTGGTCCGTGATCATTTAAATTCCTAGTAAGGCAGTAGGAGATGAACGTCTCGACGAAAAGTGAATACGGGCTCAGGGCGCTGATCTACATCGCCAGGCATTCGGACGTCCACCCGGTCTCGGCAAGGGAGATTTCTGCCGCCTGGCATGTTCCCGTTAAGTACCTCGAGCAGATTCTCAAGACCCTGAAGGAGGCGGGAATCGTGGAGAGCCGCGTCGGACTAGGCGGAGGCTACCGGCTCACCCGACCTGCGTCGCTAATCACCGCCGGAGAGGTGATTCGAATCCTCGACGGCCGGATAGCTCCCTTCAGTTGCGTCAGCGAAACCGAGTACGTGCCGTGCGAGTTCGAGATTGACTGTGGCCTTAAAACGCTGTGGGCCAGAACCAGGCAAGCGATCCTGAGTGTCGTCGATCACACGACGATCGCCGATCTCGCCCGACCGGCGTCCGAGTCCGCTGCCCCTTCTCAACCGATACTCCTCAAGAAACAGATTGGTCGGTAATTAGTCGACCCAGTGCTCGCTGTCCCTCCGACGTCGAAGCGTCAGGAGAGGATGTGTGGAGGGATGTCTTTGCCCGCAGCTTTGTCGTAAAGGAGTGTGATGCAATGCGCAAAATCAGTCGTCTCGGAGTCCTCGCGGCGCTGGCCCTGCCCTTATTGTTGATTTTCATGGGGTGCGGAGGCGACTCGGCCGAATCCAAAGACACCGTCACGCTTGTTCTGGCCGCCTACACGACGCCGCGCGAGGCCTATGGAAAGGCGATCATCCCTTCGTTTCAAAAACATTGGAAGGAGAAGACGGGCCAGCAGGTCGAGTTTCGTGAATCCTATCAGGGAAGCGGCGCCCAGGCGCGCGCCGTCATCGGCGGATTCGAGGCGGATATTGTGGCGCTGTCATTGGCCGCCGACGTCGAGAAGATCGCCGAAGCCGGTCTGATCAAGCAAGCCTGGGCCGAGAAGCCTCACAACGGGATGGTGTCGACCTCAATCGTTGTCATGGCGATCAGGCCAGGCAACCCGAAAAATGTACGTGACTGGTCCGATCTCACCCGTCCCGGGCTAAACATACTGACTCCCGATCCTCGTACTTCGGGCGGCGCCATGTGGAACATCTGCGCGATGTACGGGGCAGCGCTGCGGGGATTTGCGGGCGTCGAGAAGAACCGCCCTGAGGCGGTTGGCCAACTGCTCTCGTCGGTGTTCAAGAACGTCTCGATCATGGACAAGGGCGCCCGCGAGTCGATCACCAATTTCGAAAAGGGCATCGGAGACATCGCTCTCACCTATGAGAACGAGGTCCTGGTTGGACAGAAGGTCGGACAGAAGTACGAATACGTCATACCTCGGTCGACGATCCTCATCGAGAATCCCGCGGCTATTGTCGACACTTACGTGGACAAGCACGGGGTCCGAGAAGCGGCCGAGGCGTTCCTGGAATATCTTTGGAGCGCCGAAGCCCAGCGCGCCTTTGCCCAGTACGGCCTGAGACCGGTCGATTCCAGCATAGCGAAGGAAGTCGAACGGACCTACCCACCGGTTCAGGACCTCTGGAGGATCGACTATCTAGGTGGATGGCCCAAGGTGGCCAAGGAGA
>RPQK01000250.1 GCA_003819755.1 Acidobacteriota bacterium
AGGGGCAGAGGGGCAGAGGGGCAGAGGGGCAGAGGGGCAGAGGGGCAGAGGGGCAGAGGGGCAGAGGGGCAAAGGGGCAAAGGGAAAAACGGAGAAAAAACCGGGTGTCCTGCTTTTCCCTTTACCCCTTTGCCCCTTTGCCCCTCTGCCCCTGCCCCTTTGCCCCTCTGCCCCTTTGCCCCTTTCCCCCTGCCCTTACTCGTACCTCAACGCGACCAGCGGATCGACGCTTGCCGCGCGGCGCGCGGGGAGGTAGCTCGCCAGCGCCGCGATAACGATCAGGAGAACCGAAACCCCGGTAAGGACCAGCGGGTCGGTGGCCGTCACACCAAACAGCAGGCTTCCCAGGAAGCGCGTCAAGGCGAACGCGGCAGCCAAGCCAATAGCTACACCTAACACGGTCAGCACGAGGGCCTGCCCCATGACCATTCTGATGACATCGCCGGCCTTGGCGCCGAGTGTCATTCGAACCCCGATTTCCTGCGTCCGGCGGGTAACGGAGAACGAGATGACACCGTAAATGCCAACGGCAGCCAACGTGAGGGCGAGCCCGGCAAAAATGCCAAGAAGAATAACCGAAAGACGCTGGGTAGCGATCGACCGATCGAGGATCTCCTCCATGCTGCGGATCTGTGAAACGGGCTGGTCCTTGTCGATTCGGGCAACGGCTTTCCGCAGCAGGGGTGCAAACTTCTCCGCTTCGGCATTGGTACGTACGACGACGGCGAGGACACCGGGGGCGAGTTGCTGATACGGCCAGAAGAGCTCGGCGTCGGCCGGCTCGTCAAGTCCCTTGTGGCGCAGGTCACCGACCACGCCGACAATAGTGATCCAGGTGGTCGGAGGGTCGGTCCTTGGAATTCCGTTGGTGAATCGCTTCCCGACCGGGTCTTCGTTCGGAAAGAAGCGCCGGGCCAATGTCTCGTTTATCAACGCGACGGGCGGGCCCTTCTGGTCCTCTTCTCGAAAGACTCTTCCCCGAATCAACGGGATTTGCATCGCTCGGAAATAATCGGCATTCACAATCCGAAACCACACGAGCGGGATTTCAGTCGGCGGTGGGACGGGACGGCCCTCGATGACGAGGCCGGTGCCGGTGTTGTGCTGGGTAAGCGGCAGGCACGTGGTTGCGCCGGCCGCTTGAACTCCCGGCACAGCGCGCAGTTCGGCAAAGAGCTTGCGAAGGAATTCAACCCGCTGACCTGGCTCCTTGTAATGCGAGCGGGGCAAGGTGATGCTGGCGGTCAGGACCCCTTTCGGGTTAAACCCGGGGTTGACTCTGCTCAGCCCGAGGAAACTGCGAATCATGAGGCCCGCTCCGATCAGGAGCACGAGGGCGAGCGCTACCTCGGTGACGACGAGCGTGGATCGCAGCCGGGCGCGAGACATGCTTTCGCCCGATCCTCGCCCGCCTTCCTTCAGAGCATCGTTGAGAGCCTGCCTGCGCGAGGAGACCAGGGCGGGCGCCAGTCCGAAGACAATACCGGTGACGAGGGAAACGGCCAGAGTGAAGGCCAGAACCCGTAGATCGATGGAAGCATCGCTGAGCAGCGGAAACCGGTCGGGGACGAGAGCGAGCAGGCTGCGAACTCCCGCATAAGCGACCAGGATCCCGGCCGCACCTCCAGCCAGCCCCAGCATTGCACTTTCTGTCAGCAACTGGCGGATTATCCGGGCCCGGCTGGCACCGAGTGCCGTTCGAAGCGCCAGCTCTCTCTGGCGCATGCCGGCTCGTGCCAAGAGCAGGTTAGCGACGTTCGTACAAGCAATGAGAAGAACGAGCCCGACTGCGGCCAAGAGAACAATCAGGCTTGCCCTCATGTCTCGGACCACGAAGTCCCGGAGTCCCCAGACCCGGGGATGGTTTCCGAGAGTGCCGCGGAACTGCTCCAGTCGCCTGCCGACGGTGTTCAACTCCGCTTGGGACTGCTCCACAGAAACCCCCGGTTTCAGGCGGGCAAAGACAGTCACGGTGAAGTCTCCCGGCCCGCCGCGCGTCTCGCTTGCCGCCACCGGCGTGAAAAGATCGATCGTCCTGCCCGTGAACTGGAACTTAGCCGGCAGAACTCCGATAACCGTGTGCGGGGTGCCATCGAGGAGGATACTTTTGCCGACAATTTTGGGATCGGAGCCAAAGCGTCGCTGCCAGAGAGCGTTGCTCATGACAGCCACAGGCGCTGCTCCCGGACGATCCTCCTCGGCGGAAAAAGCGCGCCCGCGCTGAGGCTTCACCCCCAGCATCGGAAAGAAACAGGCGTTTACCCGCCACGTGTCGATCCGCTCCGGCTGTTCGCCCAGGACGAGGTTCGTGGAACCGGGAGCGGCCGCCGACATGGCTTCGAATGACTGGCTCTGCTTCCTCCACTCGCAGACATCCGAGTGGAACACGTTGTGAAAGGGAACGCCTTTGCTGGGGTTCGATCCCCAGATCTGGACCATTCTGTCGGCGTCTTTAAACGGTAGCGGCCGGAGCAGGACAGCGTTGACGACCGTGAAGATGGCTGTGTTGGCGCCGATTCCGAGCGCGAGAGCCAGGATCGCTATCAGCGAGAATCCTGGGCTTCCGGCCAGCATCCGAGCGCCGTGTCGAATATCGCGAAGAAGTTGTTCCATGCATCGCCTCCCCTCCTTAGTAGCGTTCGCTTAGAAATCGTTCAAGCTGAAAAGTTCCCGCCGAAGTGACAAGGGGACGGGGTGACAGGGTGACAAGTGCCGTAATCCAGGATCGGGTATTCTTCCAAGTCAGTCTTACCCCGGCCTTTGGGCGAGACCGTGACGAAAGGCGTAGATCGTCAGTTCGAAACGATCCGCCACACCCAGCTTGCTGTAGATCGAGCTGAGGTGGTGGCGCACGGTAACCTCGCTGATGAATAACCGGCGCCCTATCTCGCGGTTCCTGACGCCCAGGCACGCGACCTCGATGACTTCCTTTTCCCGGGCCGTCAGGGTCGCAATCTTCCGCGCGTCGGGGTCGTCCCTGACTGCCGCATTTGGCCGCGCCAGTTCATCGAGAATTCGCGCCGTCGTTTTGGCGTCAAGCCAGATTTCACCTGCATGGACTTTGTCGATCGCTTTGATCAGCACCTCGGCGGCTTTGTCTTTCAGCACCAGCCCTCTTGCCCCTGAACGCACCGCCTGCCAGTGGGAATCGGCATCGCGGACTCCGGTCAGGACGATAACTTTGGCTCCCGGCGCAGCGGTAACCAGGTCGGGGAAAAAGGCAAGCCCGCTTTCCCCGCCCATATCCAAGTCGAGCAAGATGATATCGGGATGTTCCCTGGCGGCAGCCTGGATGGCTTCCCACCGTTGACCCACGTCAGCCACGACCTTCATCGATCGATGGGCGTCGATCAGCATGCGCAGTCCGGCGCGGACCAGCGCGTGGTCGTCTATTATCATGACTCGTATAGGTCTAGTCATCAGCATAAGTTACAGTGGTATTTCGACCAGTACGGTTGTGCTCTCTTCTCCGGTGCCGACTCCGACCTTCCCGCCCAGCGCCTCGGCACGCTCTCGAAGTGAACGGGGCACGAAACAATTCTCCTTCTGCCCTGACTGATTCACGATTTTCAATTGCAGCTGGCCGTTCCGACAGCTGACGTCGACCGAGGCCTGGCGGGACGTCGTGTGACGCCGGATGTTGCTCAGCCCCTCCGTCACCATTTGAAAGACTTCGGGGCTGAGACGGTCGTTCGGGATTTCTTCGCAATTGACCTCCACGGCGATGCCGGTATACTCCGCGAACTTCGCCGCAAATCCTCTGACTGCTGACCGGAGGCTATCTGAGTGGTTTCCCCGGCGCAGCAAGCTGACCTGCTCGCGCAGATCACCCACGCCCGTCTCCGCCATACCGATCAGCTTCTCCAAATCGGCGGTGATGGCCATTCCCGAAGAGTTCTTGACGGCTACTGCCGCCAGACCGATCTGCAACCCGATATACGGCTGAATGAGGCTGTCATGGATATCCTGAGCTATTTTCCGGCGTTCCTGGTCGGCGGCATCCGACGCAAGCGTGTCCATCAACCTTATGTTCTCGATGACGGGTGCTACCTGATCAATGACTTGCAGCAGATAGGACAAGTCGATCGGTTTGAAGGTGTGAGATCCGCGCGAAGTGATATAGAGACGTCCCTTCTCCTCGCCTCGAAACGACACCGGTACCGCGGCATAAGAGCGCGTGTCCAGAACTGCGGCAAGGTCTGCGGCCGTCCCGGGCGACGCTTTGACCGGTTTGCCGGTGGTTGTGTCGAACGCGCGCACCTTGTCCCAGTATCTGCCTTGCCACCGGTCACGACCCGAGAAAATGACCGCCCCCGCGGCCCCGGGAGCGAGAAGGCGCCGGCCGAGATCTTGATCGACCTCTTCGACTCGAACGGCCGCTTCCGGATTGGAACGAACTGCACGGCGCACAATATGGCGGCCAGTCGAGGCGGAACGGAGAACGAGCAGGCAATGATCGGCTTGGTAGAATTCCCGCAGCCGTTCCATGGCCACGCCGACTGTCCGGTCGATCCCAAAACGGGGGTTGCAGACGGTCAGGACCTCTTTGAGGAACATCAGCCGCCTTGTGAGATCGACTTCAAAACCCCCTCGCCGGGAGATCATGTACCCAAGAAGCAAAAGCAGGAAGACTCTTAGAAGCAACCTGTCCGGTTCGATAGGGTGATAAGTAAAAAGGCAGCCGATCAGCGAAAAAGTTAAGGCAGAAACGGTTGTGACCCGGATTCCGGCGGGAAAACCGAGCCGAAAGGCAGCGACCAGAATCGCGAAGTAGAAGCCGAAGAAGAAGACACTGTTAGCACCGTTCGTCAGTGAAACCAACACGCCGTACCAGGCGACATCAGCCCAATAGCAACCACTTCCAAGGACGGGGGCGAACCGGCCACCCGTACGGGAAGCGATATACAACCAGAGACTGTAAGTGACGTAAAGGACCAGTGCCACTGACGCAGCAGGCAGCCGCGTACCGATCTGAGATTTATCGATTGAGGCGAGGAACAGCCCGAACACCGCGAGCACCAGGCGTGCACCCACAACGAGCGAAGTCTCCTCTAGCCGGTGGGGAACGACAGTCCCTTCATACGGGGCGGAACTGGTCGGCAAAAGCCAGTTCATAGCTTACTCGGTCGCAATATCGCTCTTTGCAGCTGAGATTAGCGTCGAATCCCAGCAAACAGGCCTGAGGCCAGTATATGGCATAACCGCAATCCGGTTCTACGTTTGCAGCGAGAATGCTCCGCTGTCGATCCGGTGGCGTGGCGTCCCGGTGGCTGACTAGTCCGCTGGTGCCATTGGAGGGCCGCCTCCCTGCCCGTTTTGTGCCATTTGAAAATGGACCATCCGTACGATGCGGAGCGCCAGCAGCCGGGGTATGCTCGTCGAGAAACACAAGTACACCGGCCAAGTGTTTGTCCCCCCGATTGCAGGCAATCGATGCCTGTCTGTCTCGCCACACAAGCAAGGAGCACAACCAGTATGAACAAATGGATCACGATTTGCGTGGCCCTGGCCATTACTTTCATGACTGCCCTGATGGCCGGTCCACCGAAAGCCAAGCTCGATATGCCAACCCTCCTGTGTGGTGGAAGCACGCAGACTTCCATCAACATTCAGGTGTGCGCGGGGCCAACCGGAGCCCCGGCCGGGTTCTCAATCCAGTGGATGACGGCCGAGCAGTTTGGGGCAGGCGGGTGGAGCCAACTGGATGCGGGGATCGGGTGCAAGGCGTCGTTCTCGGGCAATGCCAACCTCTCCCGCTACCAGCTTGCCCCCGGTCAGTGCGTAACCGTGAACGTGGGTGATTTCCTGTTTGACGAGGGAGCCTCCACCACCTGCCCGGGTACACTGACCTGCGGGACTCAGTACGTGTTTCGCGCCTTTGCCCATGCAACGAACTCCTTCACACGGAGTGACTTCACGTCGGAGTTGTCTTGCTCGACACTCCCGTGCGGGTCCGCCAACAGCTGCACATTGACGCAGGGCTATTGGAAAACCCACGGGCCGATTCCCAGCGGAAACAATGAAAATGAATGGCCGGTGAACCAGCTCATGCTTGGGACTGTCACGTACACTCAGCTCGAGCTGCAGGCCATTTTTGACACGCCAGCGGCCGGGAACGGCCTGATTGCCTTGGCTCACCAGTTGATGGCAGCGAAGCTGAACGTCGCCACCGGCGCCGACCCGACGGATGTTGCGGATGCGATAGCGGCTGCTGACGCGCTGATCGGCGGCTTGATCGTGCCTCCGGTGGGAAGCGCCTCCCTGAAGTCTTCGGTGACAAGCGCGTTGACCACGACGCTGGCGAACTATAACGAAGGCGCGACTGGTCCCGGTCATTGCGAGGATTAGCCGGGCGTGTGTCCTGAGTCGCAAATTGTTGCATTACCTGAGCGAGTCCATTTGCGACTCAGGACACCAGTCTACGGCACCAGGGCCGGCTTGATCGGCTCCGTCCAGTGGTCGTAGTCGATGTCGTCATTTGCGCCTGCCACTATACCCTGACTCAGCCGGCGAATTTATAGCCGCGACGATGAGCCGTCAGGATGAACTGCGGATGAGCGGGGTCTGCCTCCAGCTTCTGGCGCAACCAGGAGACGTGAACATCGACCGTGCGGGTAACTGGCGTGGCATCGTAACCCCACACCCGATCGAGCAATTCATCTCGCGACAAGACGACTCCGCGGTGTTCGATAAAATGCTGCAGCAGCTGGAATTCTTTGACCGACAGCTCAACCGGAGCTCCTCCGCGTTTGACCTCGGTTCGATAGAAATCCACTTCGCCCTCGCCGAACCGATACGTCGTACCCTTTGGCTCTGACTGATGGGCCCGCCGCAACAGCGCTTCCAGCCGGGCGAGCAATTCCATCATCTCGAAGGGTTTCGTCAGGTAGTCATCGGCACCGAGCTTCAAGCCTAGAACCTTGTCGACGAGCTGGCCGCGGGCGGTCAGCATCAAGACGGGGGTGGGCACGGAGTTCTGTCGCAGATCGCGACACACATCAAAGCCGCTCTTGCCGGGGAGCATGACATCCAGGATGACGGCGTCGAAACGGCGGGTCAGTGCCAGTTGAAAACCGGTCTGGCCGTCCGTAGCCTGCTCGGCCTGGTAGCCTTCGGCTATCAGACGGTCGTAGACGGCTACGGATAAAGCCTCTTCATCCTCGACAATCAGAATCCTGGGACGCGCTGGCTGCATGTTGTTGCTTGTCTTCCTCTTCACTCCGACTCAGGGAAGGAAACGCCAGGGCAAAGACGCTTCCTTCACCCATTTTGCTGTTCACGCTGATAGTCCCGTGGTGAGCTTCGACAATTTTTTTCACCAGGCTCAACCCGATTCCCGCCCCTCGAATCTGAGCTCGCGCGGCGTTCCCTCCCCGGAAGAACGGTTCAAACACCTTTCCGAGCTCCGCCGGTTCAATTCCCATGCCGTTGTCGGACACGGTGATCAGTGCGATCTCCCCTCCCCGCGTGCTCTCAACTGCTACTCGAACCGTGGCTCCCGGCGGGCTGTATTTTACCGCGTTGCTCAGGAGGTTGCCGATCGCGCAGCTAAGCGAAGCGTAGTCCCCGTTGGTCAGCACCGTGTCAGAGAGGCTCAGATCGATCTGAATGTTCTTTTCCCGAATTTGTGTTCCAAATGCCTCGACCGTCTCTCGGGTAAGCCGGCTCAGATCTAACGGACGCATGCTGAATCGCCTGCTGCCCGAGCCGATCCCGGCAAATTCCAGCGTCTGTTCAACGAGGGCTCCCAGGCGCCGCCCTTCTCGCAGGATATATTGCCCGTATCGGGTCACCTGCGGGTTGGTCGTTATGACCCCGTCCGCCAGGTTCTCGGCCGATGAGCAGATCACGGCAATCGGGGTACGGAGCTCGTGGGACACGCCCGCGACGAACTCCATTTGTTGTTTGGCTAAACGCTGGGCACGTCGGACCGAAAAGGCGAGTACGACAAGACTGACTGCCAGCAGAAGCAGGATTCCCAGGCTTAAGGCCAGGTTCCAGAAACGCGTGCTCGCAACTGCGGCGTCGAGCGAGCCCGATCGGTGTTTCACTAGAAGCTGCCAGCCCTGATGAGCCAGGATTTCCGCAGCCCCCTGGAGCTGCTGCCGTTGAAAGATGGCCTGTTCTCTGGCACGACTCAGCTCTGGTCCGCCGGCCCCTGCCCTCTCTTCCCGGGGAGCCGGTCCACCACCCGGCGACCGGCGGCGGATCGGAGTTTGGCGGCCCGGATCGGGCTCTTCGCGGCGAAACTCCGGGCGTCTTTCCTGAACCTCCCGCATGATGCCCAACTCCTCATCCTCTAGCCGCATCAGGCGGACAGCGGCGTCCGGTTGCGCGACGATCCCCGGCGCATTTGTGCCCGGGGAACTAGTGAGAACCAGCTCAGGGTTGCGGCCGCTCGTCATCACGAAGTCATACCCGCTGTCCGCGTTTCGGGACAGGTACCTTGTCGCGAGTGCTGGAACCCATTCCCTGAAAACGTAGTCGGGATCCAGGCAGACGATCAGGCAGAGCCGCACGCCGGCCGGTCTGCGGGATTCGAATCCAGGCCTTTCCCGGCGTTCTATCGGTTCTATGGCCAAAATGCCTGCAAGAGCCGGGACCTCGTCGATCACCCAGTTCCCCATCAATCGGGGGCCTCCGCCGGAGCGCCGGGATTCCTCTCGCGGCAACTCTCCCTGGTATTGAAGGTGGAATAGCCTTCTGAACGAGTTGAGATTCGCAGGCCATGGGATAGATTCAAGTCGGCCCCGGCCGGGATTAAACGAGTACAAGCGGGGTGTCAAGCCGTCCTGGTTCTTTCCGATCAGGAGGCGCTGGATTAATCGCGTATCGGCCGCCCCGGTCCGCCATCGCTGGTACGCCTCCGAAAGGTCGTGGATCACAAGCGGCTGCCAGTCTGGTTGCTGCGCGTAGGTCTGTAACGGAATTCGCCAGTAGGTGAGGACGATCCGCGTCATTTCCCGATCGAAGCTTCTCTGGAAATAGGAGAGTGAGTCCTGCAAGCCCTGGCGCATCCTCTCTTGCTCGGCGATGCTTGCCTCCCCCGTCCAGCGATACTGCAGGACCGCCAGGACGGCAACCAGCACGAGGAGAGCCGAAACGTAAACGAGACTCAGATAGGATGAGAACCGGCGGATCATAGGAGCACCAGGGGCAAGCTAACACATATTGGGCCAAATTGACGATTGACGATTGAGCAGAAGACGGAAGTCAGAAGTCAGAAGTCAGAAGTCAGGAGTCAGAAGTCAGGAGTCAGAAGTCAGGAGTCAGAAGTCAGAAGTCAGAAGTCAGGAGTCAGAAGTCAGAAGTCAGAAGTCAGAAGTCAGAAGTCAGAAGTC
>RPQK01000251.1 GCA_003819755.1 Acidobacteriota bacterium
ACTCGAGCATGGTCTTCGAGCACTTTGACGCGTTCGAGCGCCGCCACGACCGTCTCGAGATTGGCTTCGGCCTGCTGGAGTCCCAGCCTGGCGTTCGTTTCATCCTGTTGAGCTACCAGTTCACCTTTCTGGACGTAGTCGCCTTCCTCCTTCGGAAGGGCGAGAAGACGCCCCTGTGTCTCGGTCTTGATGTCGACCATGGCGATCGATACCAATGTGCCCGTGATCTCAATACGGTGCTCGAGCGGCTTGGCCGCAACTGTTACCGTCGCGACTGGCAAAGGAGGAGGAACTTCTCTCTTGGCCGCGAGTTGCTCGCGCGCACAGCCCGGAAGAAGGGCCAAGCCGATCAGAACTGGGATTGAAGCAATACCCTTACTATGGATTAACTTGCTGAACATCGGTTTTCTCCAATGGATCCAAGCCCATGACGTAACGCAGCTGGGCGCGAGCTACGGTGTGATCGAAAAGACTCTGAAACAAGTTCATGCGGGCCAGGGAAGCAGCCGTCTCGGCGTCCTGCACATCGAGTGTGGTGGCGGCGCCGTACCGGTAGTTCTCTTCCATCAACTTGAGGACACGCTCGGCCTCCTTGACACTGGCCTGCGCAGCATCCACGGTTTGGTCAGCCCGCCTGATCTCGTCGACGGCGGTTTGCGCCTGCAAATGGACGTTGTCTTCGGTCTCCGAGCGGGTCAGGCGAACGATTCGTTCGTTCGCTATCGCCTGCTCGATCAACCCGTCACGCCGACCTCCGTCAAAGAGCGGCACGTTGAGATTGACGGTGATGGACCAACGTGTGAAGTTAGGGTCAACCAGATTCCCCATCTCGCGGGCCGAGAAACCATAGGCCCCGTTCAGATCGGCCCGCATCCGGCTTTCCGCTCTGGCGAGTTTCTTCGTCTCCTCGGCTTCCTTTTCATTCAATCGCAGCCTTTGAAGCTCGGGCCGACCGGAGAATGCCGCGTCAACGACCTGTTCCAAGGGAGGGGTCTCTACTTTGCGAAAGCTGAGATTGCCGGCCGCCTTCGTTGGGAAGTCAGTCCGTCTCGCCAACAGGTGGTTCAGGACGGACCGGGCGTAGCGGATTCCGTTCTGTGCGCGCAGCAGGTCCGGCTGCGCGTTCGACAGGCTGACCTCGGAGCGGAGCACGTCCACCTGGGTCGCAACCCCGGCCTCGTGCCGCGTCTTGGCCATCGCCAGGTGCCGCTCCCGCTGCGTGACGGTGTCCTGCACGATCTCGAGCTGTTTCTCTGCCAGCAGCAGGTTGTAGAAGGCCCGGACTACCTGAATCTTGATCTCCTGCTCGGTCCGAGTGACGTCGATGCCGACGCCTTCACGTTCAAGCTTCGCCAGCTGCAAGGCCGTTCCAACTTTCCCGGCCGTGTAGAGAGGCTGAGCAACGGTGACCTCGTAACCGAAGAGGTTGGCTGCAGGAGCATCCAGAAAGTCTTTGAACTCCGCCGGCAGCTTGTCGAAGCTCGAGGAGTTCAGAATGCCCGGATCGCGCCAGCGCAAAGCCGAAGTGTGCATCGAGATCGAGGGGTAAGCCTGCGACTTCACCTCCTTGATCTGTCCTGCCAGGATATCGGTCCGCGCTCGCGAGGCAAGCACCTGGGGGTTGCGCTCCAGGGCCAGGACGATGGCCTGGTCCACGGTCAGTGTCTCTGATTCAGAGGAGACCGTAGACTGCGCCTGTCCGGCGGTGACAAGAAAGAACAAGACCAGTAAAAGTAAAAGAGGTTCAAACTTTCTGAGCATAAAGTTTCTACCGATCGGTAGGGAGAGGCCCGCCGGCTCCGTGAAAAATCAGGCGCACCAGGCGGGACGCCAGGGTTGGAGTCAGGTCCGGCTGCCCGGTTACGAGAAAACTCATCATGTAGAACCGGGTGGCGCCGATCAGAGCGTAGGCCAGCTCAATGGGCTCGCAACTGATTTCACCTGCCTCCAGAGCGTCTTTGGCCATGCGGGCCAGCAAACGTTCATCCGCCTCTGCCATTTCCAGATAGTCGATGACCGGAGATTCCTTCTCGGGAGCGAGGGCCATGCGAAACACCATACGCGTTGGTTCGGGGTGGCACTGACAGAATCGAAAAATCGCGGTGATCACATCTTCGAATTTATGCTGGGAGGCCCCGTCGCCCGAAGCAGCCCGGTCGAGCTCCTTCAGATACTCGTGAAACGCATCAAAAACGATTCCGGTGTAGAGTCGCTCCTTGTTTCCAAAGTGATAATAGAGGGCCGGTTTCGTGACCCTTGCCTTCTCGCAGATCTCGCGGGTTGACGTCGCGGCAAATCCCTTCTCGGCGAAGAGAGTCATCGCCACGGCGCGGATACTTTCCCGCCCGCCGATATGCTGTCCACCCTGTCCCATACTTACCGGTCAGTATATACGAACAGGGCAAGTGAAAAGTTCATGGAAAGGTTAAGACGCGCGTGTGACGCGCGAGCGCGATGGCCGGAGGGAAAGACCTCAAGGACCTCAAGGACCTCAAGGACCTCAAGGACGGTTCAGAGCTTCTTGTCCTTGAGGTCCTTGAGGTCTTTGAGGTCCTTTCCTCCGGCCATCGCGCTCCGCGCGTTATTCCGGGGGTCGCCAGACTCACCCCGTTACCACCACTTTCACCACCTGATCCTGATACCCCGCGTTCAGGGCGAAGGCTTTGTCAGCCTGCGCTAGCGGGAAGCGGTGGGTGATCAATTCGGTGAGCTTGACCCGCCGGGCCATCACCATGGGAATAGCGCGATCGTAGGTATGCTTCATCCGGCGGGAAAACCTGACGGTCAGTCCCTTCCTGCGAGCCGGGGCAGCGGGAAGGGTCAACTTGGATTCGCTGGGGATCCCGACCATGATGATTCGGCCACCCAGACAAGCGATCTCGATGGCCTGCTCGGCCGCGAGGCCCCCCCAGGCCGCCTCGAAGACGACGTCCACACCTCGTCCCTCGGTCGCGTCAACGATCGTTCTCACCGGGTCGTTATCCTCAATCTGCACAACCTCGTGGGCGCCAAACCGGCGGGCCGCCTCCAGTCTCCAGGCCAGCCGATCGGTCACGATAACCGGATACGCGCCAGACAGAAGAGCCACCTTGAGTATGAGCAGCCCAATCGGTCCGGCGCCCAGGACTGCTACGCTCTCCTGGACTCGGAGGTGTGCGAGATTGACCGCATGAAGAGCCACGCCCAGAGGCTCGAGCAGCGCGCCTTCCTCCGCAGTCAACCCCTCGGGAAGAGGAAAACACGTTCGGGCAGGAACGCGAATGTACTCGCGCAGCGAACCGTCATCCGGCCAAAGGCCGCAAAAATGAAGCCGTCGGCACAGATTCGGGTGGCCGCCTTCGCAGAACTCGCAGCGGTGACAGGGAACGGCGGGGTCGACCGCAACGAGCTGTCCAGGCGGCAGAGCCAGATCATGACCGTCTCGCGACTCCGGTCCTACGCCGGCAACGGAGCCTGCGAATTCATGTCCGAGGATCAGGGGGGACTGCAGGGCGATATCGCCAATCCTCGCATCGATGTAGGTGTGAAGATCGGATCCACAGATCCCGGTCGCCTGGACTCTGACCAGAGCCTCCCCCGGGCCCGGCGGTCCAGGCACCGGCAACGTGTCGATCCTGATGTCCCGGGAGCCGTAAAGGCGGGCTGCCAACATTGTTTCACTCATGATGCTTCGTCCATAAAAACTTCATCTTATCAGCGTTATTCACTGGCTCCTAAGGGTCTTTTCGGACTATAGTTACAGGCCGTGAAGCGAGGGGGGGAATTGGTCGTTGACGGGAATATGACCGTCAATTTGGGACGCTGCGTTGTGCTGATCGGAACGAAGGAGATCAGCCTCACAATGATTGAGTGCTCGATTCTCGCGTCCCTGATTGCCGGCCAGGGAGCAACGATCAGCCGGGAAGAATTGATCCTCAAGGTATGGGGGGACTCCTTCGCGGGGAAGAAAACCACCGTCAACACGCATATCCAGCGGCTTCGACAGAAGTTGGGAAAGGCTGCGATCGCCCTGCAGACTGTCAGGGGGGCCGGCTATCGATGGAAATGCGCCCGCTCTAAGCGGACCCCGTAAGAAACGGATTCTCTCGCTTTTCCCTTCCTATTGTCGTCTCCGGCCCGTGTCCGCTATGAAGGATCTTATCGTCCCCCAGAGGTAACAGCTTCAGGCGAATGCTCTGCATCAGAGTCTCGTAAGATCCTCCCGGCAGGTCAGTCCGGCCGATCGAGTCGAGGAAGATCAGGTCCCCGCAGAAAACGTGATCGGTGAGCTCGAGGCAGACTCCGCCGGGAGAGTGCCCGGGAGTGTGATGAACACGAAACTCGAGCGTCCCTACCTTGAGCACAGCCCCGTCTTCGTAGAAGTGGTCGACCGGTGGAGCAGAAGGATAGGAAAGACCGAACCAGGCGGCCTGCTGACTCAAAGCGTTGTAGAGGCCCTCGTCGGCTTTATGGAGGTAAATCGGTACGTCGTACTTTTCCTTGACCTGCCCTACCCCCGATATATGGTCAAGATGCCCGTGGGTATTGGCCACGGTCGTGAGCCGGAGATTGTTTCTTTCCACCCAGTCGAGCAAGAGGCTCACCTCGTCACCCGGGTCGATATAAACCGCTTCCCGGGTTTGGGGGCACGCGACGATGTACCCGTTTTTCATAAAAGGCCCGACGGCATTGGAATAGACAATCGGCTCTTCGGTCGGCATGCGATGATTGTACAGGGGTTTGACAGAGCCGTATGCAGAGACTCCTGGTTCAGGCCGTCCTTTTTGATGCCGTCGGAACTCTGTTTCATCTGCGGGCACCGGTGGGTGAGATCTACCTGGAGCAGGCCCGGCGATATGGGTTCGAAGCTTCCGATCCTGAATTGCCGGTGAAACTGACGCGGTCTTTTCGGGCTGCCTTCCGCGCGCAGGGACCGCTTGCTTTTCCTGATGCGCCGGTTGACCGTATCCAGGAGCTTGAGCGGGCGTGGTGGAGGTCGGTTGTGTTCCGCACATTTGCGCCTTTTGGCCATCCCCCCGATTTCGAAAACTTCTTTGAACACGTCTTTGAAATGTTTAGGACCGGCGAGGCTTGGCGGCTCGACCTGGATGTGCGACTGGTTCTGCCCGCTCTCAGGGACAAAGGCCTGAAAATCGGCCTGGTCACCAACTATGATTCCCGGGTCTTGGACGTCCTGGTTGCATTGGGAATCAGATCTCTCTTTGATTGTGTGACAATCTCCACGCTGGCCGGCGCGGCCAAACCGGATCCCCGGATCTTCGCCGAAGCCTGCGCGGCGCTTTCGTCTCTTCCGTCGGACGCCTGCCACATTGGTGATGACCCGGAGGAAGACTGGGAGGGGGCTCGCCAAACCGGCATGCACGCGATCCTCTATGACCCGAGTGCCCGCTATCGGGATCTCGACGTGCCGCGCCTCTCCCGGTTGGCCGATCTTCTCCGGATTCTGCTATAGTCCGGTTAATCATGAAGAAACAGACGGTTCGAGTTGCGCACAGCCCTGATAGCGATGATGCGTTCATGTTTTATGCGCTTGCCGCGAAGAAAATCGACACCGGGGAATTGGATTTCGTCGACACGCTCAAGGATATCGAGACCCTGAACCAGGCGGCGCTCGCCGGCACGTACGAGATTACCGCGCTAAGCATTCACGGCTATGCTTATGTGGCCGACCGCTATGCGCTCCTGAACAGCGGCGCGAGTATGGGAGAAGGGTACGGTCCGATGGTGGTGGCGCGGGAGGCCATGCCCCTCAACCGGCTGCGTGACGTCCGCGTTGCAATACCGGGTGAAAGGACGTCGGCCTTTCTGGCCCTGAGAATACTCGAGCCCTGTGTCGCCTATCAGGTGACTCCGTTTGATCGAATACTGGAAGAAGTGGAGGCTGGCCGGGCCGACGCCGGGTTGATCATTCATGAAGGTCAGCTCACCTATGAGCAGCACCGGCTGAAGAAGGTCGTCGACCTCGGAGAGTGGTGGCTTGAGCAGACCGGGCTTCCGCTTCCGCTGGGCGGCAATGCCATCCGGCGCGATCTGGGCCCAGACCTTATCGCAAGATTGTCGAGCCTTTTGGAGCAGAGCATCAGATACGCTCTGGAACACCGGGAAGAAGCCTTGCGCTACGCCCTGGATTTCGGCCGCGGCCTGGACCGCGCCCAGGCCGATCGGTTCGTCGGGATGTATGTGAACCAGCGCACGCTGGATTACGGCGACGATGGCCGCAGGGCGGTGCAACTTTTCCTGGACAAGGGCTTTGAGGCGGGATTGATCCCCCAGAGAGTGAAAGTGGAGTTTGTTTGACGGTTTTTTTATCCACGAATTACACGAATTACACGAATTAATCTGGCCACGAACCAACAGATTAATTCGTGTAATTTGTGAAATTCGTGGATAAAAAAACCGTCCGGGAGCCGACCACCTTACGACCGAAACTTGTCGACTATCTCCCGAACCTTCGCGATGTGTGCCGGGGTGGTGCCGCAGCAGCCGCCTATGATGTTCACGCCGGCCTGGAGCAGCGCTTCGATTTTCGGCGCCATTGTCTCCGGCGTTTCCGTATAAACTGTCCGACCGTCTATCCACTGGGGCAAACCGGCATTTGCCTGGGCCACGATGGGCAAGGGTGTGACGGGTCGCATCTGTTTGACGATATTCAACATCTGGTCGAAGCCGAGGCCGCAGTTGGCCCCCACCATTTCGGCGCCGGCCTGAGTCAAGGAGTCCGCCGCTTCCTGGATCGAGACGCCCCAGCTTGTTCGATACTGATCATTCTTGCCTTCGAAGGTCATCGTTGCCGCAACCGGCAGCCTGGTCGCCTCCTTGGCTGCTCTGACCGCGATCTGCGCCTCCTGGCCCGCCATCATCGTTTCGATAATGATGAAATCGACCCCGCCCTCCGCGAGTGCGGCCGCTTGCTCGGCAAACACGTCGTACGCTTCTCGCTCGGAAAAGAGGCCGAACGGTTCCAACAGTTCGCCGGTCGGTCCGATGGAACCGGCCACGAATCGCCCTGCCGGGCAGACAGCGCGGGCCAGTTCGGCCGCCTTGCAGGAGAACTCGCGCACCCGGTCTCCGGCTCCATGAGCCGCCAGCCTCGGCCGCGTCCCGCCAAAAGAGGCCGTTGAGACGAAATCCGAGCCGGCCGTGTAGTAGTCGCGGTAAATGGCTTGAACGACTTCGGGGTGCGATACGTTGAATTCCTCGGGGCAGTGACCGGAAGGCAGTCCTCGTTGCTGCAGCTGAGTGCCGAACGCCCCGTCGGCTACCAGAATCTCTCCCCTGCCTAGACGTTCCAATATTCCTGCCACCATAGCTCCTCTTTCAGTCATCGTTCCGGGAATAGCAGTGCGGAGCTGAATTCCTCCTGAAAGTCCTGCCGTCCCGCAAGTTCGACGTATTCTACCATGGCCGCCAAAGCCTCCGCCTTGCGCCGCGCCTCTCTGGACGAGATCACGGCCTCAGCCCCGGCTACCGCCGCGTTACCGATGAAATGGATCCGCTCTGCCGGGACACCCGGGAGCAGTCCGATGTCGATTGCGTCCTGACCGCGAATGTGGTTGCCAAAGGCACCCGCAATGTGGACGCGGCTGATATCGCCGGGTGTTATGCCGCGCTCTTTCATGAGGATGTTAATGGCGGACGCGATCGCGCTTTTCGCCAGTTGCAGCTCGCGGACGTCCCTCTGGGTCAACTCGATCCACTTGTCCTCTCCGACCGCAGCCACACGGAAATTGTTCCCCCGTTCGCGGCTCGAGACGATGCGTGTTCCGAGGCAACGGCCCTCAATCTCGTCCCCGTTCAAAATCCGTCCGGTCGTGTCGACGATTCCGTTTCTGACCAGGAGCGCAAGCAGATCCATCAGTCCCGAGCCGCAGATGCCAATCGGCGAAAGGTTGCCGATGGTGCGAAAGGCCAGATCGCCGTCCGACAGGTCGATCCTCTCAATCGCGCCATGCGCCGCTCGCATCCCCCAGCTGATTGACGCTCCTTCCCAGGCCGGGCCGGCGGGTGAAGAGCAGCAGGCGAGGCCATCCTTGGATCCCAGCACCATTTCGCCGTTGGTCCCAATATCGACAACCAGCTGCAGATCTGAAGACTCTTCGAGGTTGAGGGTGGTCAGGACAGCTGTGATGTCACTCCCGACGAAACATGCAAGGTTGGGAAGAAAGTAGGCAACCCCTGCTTGATTGATGGACAGGCCGATGTCCGCTGCCGGGATGGTCACAGGTCCTTGGAGCGCCGGGGTGTAAGGTGCTGCGGCCAGATGACGCGGATCAATCCCGAGAGCCAGATGCTGCATGATGGTGTTGCCCACCAGCACTGCCTTGTAGATTCCGGACCTCGACACTCCGGCTTTGTCGCAAAGTTCCGCGACGAGCCGGTTGATCTGTTCGACGATCAGCCGCTGGAGTGCCGCAAGGCCCCCCGGGTGCTCAATCAGATACTTCGTCCGGGTTATCACGTCCGCGCCGTACGGTTCTTGAGCGTTCAAGGCCGAACTGACGGCGCGAACGTCACCCGTCCGCAGGTCTATCAGTTTGGCGACCACCGTCGTGGTTCCGATGTCGACTGCCACCCCGTAAAGGAGAGACGCGGTGTCTCCCGGTTCGATTGCCAACAGCCTTTGCTGGTCGAGCACCGCGGTGATCGACTGCCCCTTTTCCCGGAGGACGGAGGGGACGGCGCGCATCACGTCCAAGGGTAGTTGCGCGCTGACCGCGGCCCGCGGGCCGCTGACCAGGGCCGAGAGCAAGGCCTCCAAATCAAAGTATTTCTCGCCCAGGCGGGGAGGTGGCACATGCAGCGGGCGTTTAGTGCAGTCCGGGTCAAGTGCAAAGGATGAAGCCACTCCGTGTTCGAGGATCTGGTCCCCCGCCGTTCGCGATTCAGGGAGGATCGTGCAAGTACAATCGTCCTGGACGAGCGCCTGGCAGGAAAGCCTGATGCCCCGGGCCAATTCGTCCGGGCTAAGGACGTCCAACTCGGTGGAGCTCGGCGGTGTTCCACCCGCGTGGCACTCGACGCGGCACTCGCCGCACGTGCCGATGCCCGCACAGGACGACTCGATCACGATTCCAAGCTCAAGGGCCGCGTCCCGGAGGGAGATGCCCTCGTCGAAAAGCGAACTGCGCCGGTCTGGTAGGAAAGTCACCCGTCTCTGAGGCATGACAGGACGATAGCGTGAAGGTTCGGGGAGGGGAAGTCAAGATCGCTGACGGGTGAGAAGGTGTGAAAAAATCAAGCGTGTCGACGGGCTTTTATCGTGGCCGGACTCTCCAGAGTCCGGCGCGTACATCGTGCAACCAGCCATCATCCACGCGCCGGACTCTGGAGAGTCCGG
>RPQK01000252.1 GCA_003819755.1 Acidobacteriota bacterium
ATCGATCCTGCTTCGAGATCGGCCACAGCCCGTTAATGCCCGACGGCCCCTTGTGCGGCTGCGGCCAGCGAGGTTGTTTGGAGGCGGTTGCCAGCCGTCTGGCCATTTCGGCTTCAGCGGCCGCCGCCGTCTACCGGGGAGAGGCCCCGAAGCTTCAGACCATCGCAGGCACCGATCTCGCCAATATCAGAAGCGGCGCTCTGGCGGAAGCGATCAAAGCCGGGGATGTGGTCATCGAGCAGCTGGTTCGTAATGCCGCCCGCTGGCTCGGAACCGGCATCATCACCGTCATTAACCTCCTCGCCCCGGACGTCATCGTCCTTGGCGGCGGCCTCGTAGAAGCGATGCCTGCTATCTACGTCGAGGAGGTGAGCAAGATTGCCGAGGATCGGGTCATGGCCCCGTTCAAGAACGTTTTCAAGATCGCCGTCTCCGAATTGGGCGATGACGCCGTTGCCAAGGGCGCGGCGGCCTGGGCTGACGCGAACGTCAAGGGCGATGAGAAAGGGACCAAGGGGCAGAGGGGTAAAGGGGCACAGGGATAAACGGAAGTCAGCGAGGCAGTGCAATGACGACCCAACCGCAGGAGATTCCGACGGAACCACGAGCCGTCTCACGACTGGTTGCCGTTATCGACATCGGTGCAACATCCATCCGCATGGCTATCGCCGAGATCAAGCCCAGTGGCGAGGTTCAGACGCTCGAATCCCTTCAGCAGGCGGTGAGCCTTGGAAAAGACACGTTCACGAAAGGGTACATCGACACTGAGGCCATCGACGAGTGCGTGACGGTTCTGCGAAGCTTTCGAGAGATACTGCGGCAATATCAGATTGTCGAAGAAAGCCAGATACGCGCCGTCGCCACCAGCGCAGTCCGCGAAGCCTCCAATCGAGAGGCCTTCCTCGACCGCATCTACGTCGCAACCGGCATTGCCGTCGACGTCATCGACGAGGCCGAGACAAACCGGATCACCTACCTGGCGGTCCGTGGGCTCATCAATGCCGAGCCATCGATCAATAAGAACGAGACACTGATTATCGAAGTAGGCGGCGGAAATACTGAAGCGCTGCTTCTGAAAAGCGGCCAGGTCACCTATTCGCATACCTATCACCTGGGATCGCTCCGTCTGCGAGAGATGCTGGAGGACTATCGCGCGCCGGTTCTCGAATTACCCGAGATCATGCAGATTCACATAGACCGGGCGGTAGACCAGATACGCCGAAGGCTGTCGCTGGAAGGCTCGATCAAGATGTTGGCCCTCGGCGGAGATATCCGTTTTGCCTGCGCGCGCCTCCTTTCTGATTGGAGCCGGAAGTCACTGGCGCGGCTTCCGGTCTCGCAATTGAGCGTACTGTCCAAAGACATCCTCTCTCATTCGGTTGACGACCTCGTCCGGCGCTACCATCTCCCCTACCCGGATGCCGAAACGTTGGGGCCGGCACTCCTCATTTACGTCCGCCTCGCACGTGCATTGCGGTTGCGGCAGATCCTCGTCGGCGGGGGCACGCTTCGCGACGGGCTGATGTGGGAAATGGCGATCCGCGAAGCGTGGACCGAGGACTTTCACCAGCAGATCATTCACTCCGCCTTACAAATCGGACGAAAGTACACGTTTGACGAAGCCCATGCTTCGCACGTCGCCAATCTCTGCCGGAAGGTCTTCGCGGCCCTGCGTCGCGAGCATCGCCTTGCTCCCCGTTTCGAGACCATCCTCATTGTCGCGGCTCTCCTTCATGATGTTGGCCTGTTCGTCAGCAATCGGAGTCACCACAAACATTCGATGTACCTGATCATGAACAGCGACTTGTTCGGGCTTGGAGCGCGAGACCTGGAACTGGTCGGAATGATCGCGCGTTACCATCGGCGTGCTCTACCCCGGCCGACTCATGAGGGTTACGCCAGAATGGATCGCCAGAGCCGGGTTGCCGTGTCAAAACTGGCCTCTATTCTGCGCGTCGCCGATGCCCTGGATAGCGGGCACGTGCAACGCATTCAAAACCTGGAGCTCAACGTCGATCCTGGTGAGTTCCGCATCACGGTAAGGGATCATGCCAATTTGATGCTGGAAAGATACGCTCTACAGCTCAAAGGCCAGATGTTCGAGCAGGTCTACGGGATGAAGGTGGTCCTGCGAGAGACGGGGTAGTGGGTTCACCGTTCACCGTTCGGCGTTCACCGTTAAGACGTTCGTTCAAAGGTCCAGAGGTTGAGGCCGGAAACAATACACTCACCCATGCATCAACCGCTAACCCTGAACCTTTCGGAGGCTGAACCTCTTAATGCTGAGCGTTGAGCGTTGAGCGTTGAACGGTGAACGGTGAACGCTGAACGCTGAACGGTGAACGCTGAACGGTAGACCGTTATGTCGAAAAAGCAACCGCAATTTTTCAATCGTGAACTGAGCTGGCTCGAATTTAACCAGCGGGTGCTGGACGAGGCGCTCGACAAAAGCGTGCCACTTCTGGAGCGCCTCAACTTCCTGGCTATTACCGGCTCAAATCTCGACGAATTTTTTATGGTCCGGGTGGGAGGCCTGCAGATACTCAAGCAACAGGCCGTGCCGACCCGAGACCACACCGGCCTTACACCGGGGGAACAGCTGGCGGCGATCAGCCAAAGGGTTCATGAAATGACCGCCGCCCAGTATCGTTGTTTCGGCGAGGAGCTGGAGCCGGGACTTGCCGGGTCCGGCGTTCGAAGGCTTCGTCCGGCGGATCTGTCAGAAAGGCAGAAGGAGCGGGTTGAAGGCCTGTTCGAGCGCGACATCTTCCCGATCGTCACGCCCATGGCGGTGGACGCCCGTCAGCGGTTTCCCCTGCTGCTGAATCTCGGCCTCAATGTGGCCGTCCGCCTGAAAGTGGAAGAGACCGCTCGATCCACGCCGGAAAGTGGCCCGGTACGGCCCTCAAAGCATTTTGCGATCATTCCTCTCGGCAGTCGTCCGGACCGTTTCATTCAGCTCCCCGAAGAGGCCGGATATGCCTATATCCTGTTGGAAGACGTCATCCAGATGTTTATCGACCGCTTCTTCCCGGGGCAGACCGTTCTCGAACATGCCGTCTTCCGCATTACTCGTAACGCGGACCTTAGCGTGCGGGAGGACATGGCAGGCGACCTGCTCGCTGAGATGAAGGAAGTCCTCGACGCGCGCAAGGAGAGTTCGTGTGTGCGCCTGGAAGTCGAGAAGGGCACCTCCAAAGTGTTGTTGGCCTTTCTGACCAGGGTCCTCAAGGTTTCCAATCCGTCCCGCGATTCTCTCTCGATTCCCGGTCCCCTCGACCTGTCCGCGTTCCGGAAGCTGGCTTCGCTCGATCAGTTCCCTTCCCTTCGTTACGAAGCGTGGCCCCCGGTGCCGTCGCCCGATATTGATCGGAAGACCAGCATCTTCAAGGAGCTGGCCAACCGGAGCATCTTCCTGTATCACCCCTTCGACAGCTTCGAACCCGTCATCCGCCTGCTCCAGGAGGCTGCGGCGGACCCGGATGTGCTGGCCATCAAGCAAATCCTCTATCGGACCAGTCGAAACAGCCCCATCATCGAGGCGCTTCGCCAGGCAGCCGAGAACGGCAAATATGTCACCGCGATCGTGGAGTTGAAGGCGCGCTTTGACGAGGCGCGGAACATCGGCTGGGCCAGGGAGTTGGAACACGCAGGCGTTCAGGTGATTTACGGCGTCAAGGGCCTGAAGACCCACGCGAAGCTCTGTATTGTGGTCCGAAGAGAAGCCCAGGGAGTCGTTCGCTACCTGCACTTCGGCACTGGAAACTACAATGAAATTACGGCGCGCCTTTATACGGATGCGAGCTATTTTTCCGTCGATCCGGACCTGGCCAAGGACGCTTCAGCCTTCTTCAATGCCATCACCGGTTATTCTCAGCCGCATGGCCTCGTCAAGCTCCAGGCCGCACCCACCAGCCTGCGGAGCCGATTCCTCGAGTTGATCGAGAGCGAGGCGGAACGCAGACGCCAGGGCCAGAAGGCGCTGATCATGGTCAAGATGAACTCCCTGGTCGACGCTCAGATCATCAAGGCCCTGTATCAGGCTTCAAAGGTCGGGGTCAAGATTCTGCTGAATGTCAGAGGGATCTGCTGCTTGCGCCCGGGAGTGAAGGGCTTGAGCGACAACATCACCGTCATCAGCATCGTTGACCGATTCCTGGAACATAGCCGCATCTACTATTTTCACCAGGGAGGCGAGCCCAAGATCTTCATCTCCTCCGCCGATTGGATGCCGCGAAACCTCGATCGCCGGGTGGAATTGCTGGTGCCGATCGAGGACGCGCCTGCTCAGAAACGAGTCATCAGTATCCTCGACACCTGCTTCAAGGACAACGTGAAGGGCAGGAAGCTGCTCCCGAACGGGCAATACGAGAGAGTGATCCCACCGCCGGGCAAGAAGGGGCTCCGGAGTCAGGAAGCACTTTACCAGCAAGCGGTGGAAGTAGTCAGACAGGTTCAAACAGCCAGCCGGACGGTCTTTCAAGCATTTCGGCCGGCGGGGTGAGAATCAAAAAGACCCCAGGGACCTCAAGAACTCCAAGGATAACCGCCCTTTCTTGTCTTTGAGGTCCTTGAGGTCGTTGAGGTCCTTGAGCTCTTTTTGATGCTCACCCCCCGTTGTCTTTCCCCCTCTTCTGTCGTACGGTTCTAGTATGCGGTATCTGGCAGCTGCAATTCTGCTTGGTGCGGCTCTGATCGTCGCGGCAGCCGTGAACAGCGCCACCAAGGACAGACCCGAGCAGTACCTCTCGCAATACAAAATCTACTCCGACGGTTCTCCGCTAAGGCGGCCGATCGAAGACTGGGATGGGGCAAGGCGCCGAGCGCGATCAGATCGAAGATGGTCCAAGTGGGTGAACGAGGAAAAACGGGAAACCGATGAATGGATAGCAAAACGGCGCGATCGCGTGGAGTGGATTGCAGGGTGGTGGCATAATTTCGTCAGCCCGAAGGACGGCTCTTTCCTCGTTTGGACGCCGGACGAACCCGGGAAAAGATCGCTGCGCAGTCGTTCTGATGAGTTAGTCGAACTGACTCCCGAGTTGCATGCCGCCTGGGTCTACGGGTTCAGAATCCGGCACGCGGATTATATGCAGCGGGCCGCGATGCTCTATCGCCTGACAGGCGAACGAAGATACGCCGAATGGGTCGCAAGTCAGCTCGACTTCTACGCCAACAACTACACGCGATGGCCCATTGAGGAAGACAAAGGCCTTTCGCGCCTGATGTATCAGAGTCTTGATGAGGCGGTCTTGACGGTGCGGCTGATCAATGCCGCCCGCCTCCTGGATGACTACGTGACGGCCGAGCGTAAGCAGCAGTGGAATGAAAGGCTGTTCCGACCGACCGCCGGGTTGCTCGAGAAAGGCCAACAACGGGTGCACAACATCGCCTGCTGGCACCGCTCGGCGGTGGGGCACATCGCGATCTATTCCGGCGACCAGGAACTCTGGGAGCTGGCATTGAAGGGGCCCTTCGGAATCCGCAAACAACTGGCCGAGGGCGTTACCGCTGATTTCCTTTGGTACGAACAATCGCTCACCTACAACTCCTACGTGGTCCAGGCGCTAGCTCCCTTCTTCACCTATGCCGCGTTGAGCGGGAAGCTGCGCGACGTCTCGCGCGAGATGGCGATTCTTCAGAATCTGATGCTTTCACCGCTGGTTCTGCGTTTTCCGACCGGGCGCCTGCCCACCCCGGCGGACACGACCGCCGTTCCCCAGTACGCGCCCAATGTCAAATTAATGGCTTCCGTCTACCGGATCTTCCCCACTCTGCTCGGATTGAGCGAGGCGGGAACCGGGCGAGACTGGAACACCCTGGTAGACCCGCCCGGCGAGATGATGCAGGCTCCGCCGCTCCCGCCGGCGAAGAGCATCAACCTGGAAGCCAGCCGCATGGCCGTTATTAAGAAAGGGCTCTGGCAGGTCTATCTCCACTACGGTCAGTTGGGCCAATCCCACTCGCAGGCCGAGGCGCTCAATTACGAAGCGTTTTACGGCCTCACCGACATCACTCACGACCCGGGCACGGTCGGATACGGCTCGCCGCTTCACCGGGGCTATTTCACCACGGGCCTCGCCCACAATGTCCCGCTTGTAGGAGGGCTTGGGCAGAAGAAGTGGAATCCGGGTAAGCTTCTGAGCTTCGATGGCGAGGCTGCCCAGGTGGCCGCCGCCCAGCCGGAGTACCAGCCGGATGTTTCCGTCTCTCGGGATTTGGAAATTCAAGGCTACCGCCTTATCGACACGGTCAAAATCAAAAGCCCGGGCAAAGACAAGACCGGGCTAGTCCTCCATGTGCAAGGACGCGTGGGGCTGATCACCGGGACTCTCAACCAAGACCCGGACTTCGGGTCACGAACAGGCGTCGTATCCTTTCGCTACTGGTCAAATACCAGAACCGGCTCGTACCGGGATCGGGCCACGCTCATGGTCCGTTATCCCGACGTGAACATGAAGATTAGGTTCGAGGTCCCCGGCTCCTTCACCTTGACCCACGCGGTATCGCCCGATACCCCTCCGGGTAAACGCGAAACCCTTTACCTCGAAACTTCGGGATCCGACGTGGTGTTCAGGACGATTTTCGAGCCGGTGGAAGTGGAGAACCGCGAATCTCGCGAGAGCGAGTGAGCAAGCACCGGGCTTGCCGCTCCCGCGGCGAGGGAGGCCGCACACTATCGCATTTCCAGCTCGATCGTCGCCTTCACGAATTCCCCTGCCTCCCCGGCCGGCATTTTCAATCGTAGCCGGCTGCCCTCTCGGACTGCCCCCTTAACCGCCTGCACGCGGTCGGAGCCCGTTATCTCAAGCGCATACTCGACACCCGCGAGCCCCTCCAGGTCGGTCCGAATCTGCTTGCCTGTTGCTTTGATCGAGATGATCTTCAGGCCTCGGTTCAGGTCTCCGGTCCTCGAGGTATTGTCCGGCGGCAGGAGATCGACGCCGGGTTCAAGAGCGAGAGCGACACTGGTCGTCGACTTGGTCAAAGGAACGGTCACGACCGCTTGATCGGCCTTCTGCTGGAACTCCATCTTGGATTCGCCGGATCGGGCGTCGAGAACCCGGCTGCCCGGCTCCAGATGCGGGGCAAAGATCAAGGTATAGCCCTCCAGACCTGAAGCGGCCGCTGTCAGCTTGGCGGCTTTTTCGCTACGCTCGTACCTGAGCGACAGCCGGCCGGTCCCAACGCGATAGTCCTCGATTTGGACTACCGGCCAGTTGGCAGGAAACGAGGGGGCAAAGACTATGCGCCGGCCAGGCGCATCGGCCTCGAGACCGAGGAGACCGCGCACCAGCGGGAAAATAAACCCCGTACTCGAAAACCCCTGGTGTGAAACCCCTTCCTGGGGCCAGACGTTCTGACTGCCCGAAAACAGCTCTGTCGACGCTCCCAGCTGATTGTCGAAGAAATGCCGCGCCAGCGCGAGGACCGTATTCAACCCCTGCTGCCGACAGCCATGGACAAACTGAGCGGCAGCGACCCATCCCGAAGTAAACGGCCAGACAGCACCGTAGTTGTAGTTCAGCGGCTCATAGAAGCGACTCTTGCGCGATAGGCCCCGAATACCCCAGTCAGTGGTGAGGTCAGCCGAGTGAATCCGTTCGAGCGTCGATTGGGCACGCTCTGAGCCGGTCTGCTCCCACATTAAAGCCATGGCGCACATTGCCGAAATTTCATCGACCCGCCGGTTCTCCTGGTCAAAAGCAAAAACGTAGGCTCCCTGCTGCTGGTTCCAGAACTTCTCGGCGAGTGCCTGCTTGCCCCGCTCATGCAGCTCGCCGGCCTGCCGCTCCGTCTCTTGATCGTTCATGGCCCGCGCAATTCGGGACATCGCCAGGCAGGAGCGGACCCACACGGCCGAGAGATAGATGTCCGACGTGATGTTCGTGAGCGCACCGTACTCGAGACCGCCCAGCCCCGCCAAACGGTTGTCCATCAGCCCATCAGCGTTTCCATCCGTCGAACGCGACCAGGCAAACGCTTTCTTCAGTGCAGAGTATTGCTCTCTGACAAAATCAGAATCGCCTGTCTGACGGAAGTAATCGTCAACCGCGACGATGAAGAAGGGACTGGTGTCGGCGTGAATGTACCCGTAACCGTAATCCTTAAACCAGTCAATATAACCGGCGGCCTGGGATATCTCGTGGGCCATCTTCCCATCGTCCCGTTGGAACTGCTTCATGAACGCTATGGCCTGTCGGCTGACTCCCGCTGCCCCGCAACTGTTCAGCGCCATTGAGTTGATGAAGGTGTCGCCGCCGAAGAACCACCCAAATCCCGGACGGCCGGACGTCCCTGACATCCCCAGCCCGGCCGTCAAGCCCGTGCCGAGATCTGGATTGTCGACCAGCAACGCCTCGAGCGAAATCTTCCCCCACTCCAAGGCGAGATCGAGCTCGGGAACCGGAGTCTTGATTTTGAGAGTCTCCGCGCGCATCCGGCGATAATGCTCGACTGTCTCCTCGTAGTACTTCTGCGGTGAAGCGGACAAGCGCTTGTACGTCTCTATCACCTTCGCCCTGTCCCCTTTGCCGCCCGTTATATAAATGGGCACGTACTTTCCGGCCAGTGAACGCGGTTCGGACAGGTCGATTCGAAACTCGTTCGGCACGTCCGAAAGCATGTGCGCGGGAGTGTACGAAATGCCGCGGGCCGCCGGACTTCCCACGAGGCCGTGACTGCGGCGGGAGGACTCGGAGATCAGGTAAGCGCTCAGCTCCTGATTCCATACTGCATACTGCCCGCCGATCCCCGCCGGCCACATCGGCTGAAGAACCGGGAGAAAGCTGCAGACGACAGTCAACGGCTCCACAGTGTCTACACTCAGCAGCACCATCGCCCCCGGCTCTGACACCGGAGTGATGAAGATGGCGCGAACGGTAAAGGATTGGTAAGTGAACGTTAAAGTCGTTGCGGCCGGCGTGACCTCAATCCAGCGTACGATGTCCTGTCCACGAATCAGCCGGGTGGAGCTGCCAAGGAGGAATGAGAACTCGAAGTTGCGGAAAAGCTTGAGCGGGTACGCCCAGGCTTCGAAGGCCCCCGCTTCGAGCCCCAGAACGGCAAACTTGCGCCCGGTCTTGTCAAAAGGCGAGCTCGGCTGCGCCCGCCTCTCCAGCCGGATCTCCTCTTTCTGGATCTCAAAAGCCGGTACCAGCCCCTCGACGCCAAGTAACGGCCCCGTCAGGCAACCGACGAACAGCAACGACAGGGCTGTGAGCTTGAGAAGCGATAGACTCATGAGGGAGGAGTGTATCGCAGGATTGGAAGGACCCCAAGGACCTCAAAGACCTCAA
>RPQK01000253.1 GCA_003819755.1 Acidobacteriota bacterium
ATCGTATTGCTTGTCCGGCAAAGGCACTCGACCCGTCAGTATCGAGTGGGGATCGAAAGTAAGCTGGACCTGTTCGAGCGCAAACACGGTCCGGATCATCAGGCTTGCCCCCACCAACAGCAGAAGTGAGAGCGCAAGCGAGGCCACGACCGTGACGTTTCGGATTGCGGCTTCACGCCTGCCGCCGCTCACCCCCCGCGAAGACTCCCGGAACGCACCGACGAGATCTCCGCGCGAACCGTGGACGGCAGGCGCCAGGCCGAACACAACGGAGGAAAGGACCGAAACGGACAGTGCGAAAATGAGGACCGGCAGGTTGATCACGACTTCCGATTCGTCCGGCAGGGTCCCCTGCGGAATAAGGGACAGGATGAGTTTCAACCCCGCGTGTGCAAGCAGGACTCCGAGCAGTCCGCTGGCAACGGCCACGATCAAACCTTCCGTGAGCAGCTGGCGCACGAGGCGGGTTCTGCTGGCGCCCAGGGCCGCGCGGACCGCGATCTCTTTGCGCCGGCCCACTGCCTTGGTCAACAATAGGTTTGATACGTTCGCGCACGAGATCAGCAAAAGCAGACCGACGGCCCCAAACAGAATCCAAAGCTCTTCCCGCAGCCCGCTGGGAAAAGTCTCCTTAAACGACAGCAGACCGACACGCCACGTATCCGGAAACGCCGTCGGATCCGCGGCCTTGAGATCGGCAACGATCGGTTTGAGGTCTACTTCAGCTTGTGCCTCGGTGACTCCCGGTTTCAGACGGCCGAGCACGTGGACGTATCGTACTTCTTCGATGACGTTGCCGCGCTCGTGCACGATCGGCAGATACACATCCGCGCCGCGCCACATGAAGCGCTTCGGCATGATCCCGATGACGGTCCGCACTTTGCCGTTCAGCAGCAGCTTGCGTCCGAGCACGCCGCTGTCGCCGCCGAATTGCCTCTGCCAGAATCGGTGACCGAGGACGGCCACCGGCGGCGCGTCAGGACGAAAATCCGCGGGTCCCGCCGCCCGTCCATGCAGCGGAGCGACTCCCATGACCTGAAAAGTCCCATCGGTGACATGATTGCCCCGCAACCGTTGCGGCTCCGGGATACCGGTCCAGAGAACGTCGCTGATGGTCGAGGCGATCACGCCGTCAAAGACCGTGCTTCGTTCGGCAAATTCGAGAAACTGGTCCGTCGTGTAGTAGGTGCGATAGCCGGACGAGCCCGGGTCCCAGGTCTTGATGCTCATCAACGGATCGACGTCTCGATACGGAAAGGGCTCGAGCACGACGCCGTAGATGACGCTGAAAATGGCGGTGGTCGCTCCGATGCCGAGGGCGGCTGACAGCGACGCAATCAGCAGTATGGACGGGGTCTTCAGCAGGCTGCGGAATCCGAACCGCAGATCCTGCAAGAACGGCTCGATTCGGTTCATCTTTCTCCCTCCGTGGCGAGCCACTCCGTGGCGAGCCACTCCGCGGCGAGCCGCTCCGATTTTGGCTGGCTTCAGAGGCCGCGTGAGCCGGCTCGCCTGGCAGCAGAGGTGTTCAAAATTACCTCATTCCAGCTTCAAAGAGCAAATCGGGAAGAGCCGTTTTCTCTTGCCGGCTCCGTCGTGTCCTGACCATCATGAATCGCTTTCCACTGACTGTCACCGAAGTCAAGGACCCAGCATTCCCAGAAGTCCTTCTCGATGATCGCCTCATGGATTTCCATGGCCTGCGCTGTGGCCCCGAATAAATCTCTCCTGTCCTTCTCACCCAACTGGGCAACTTTACACACCTCGTTCACCTTCCGCTTCCAGCCGTTTTATAAGTTCGTACACCCAGCTGGTCGAATACTTTGCTTCCCGGACAGCCCGCGCTCGATCTCTGGCATCAAATTGCTTCCTGACCTTGGCCATTATGGAATCGTCCGCTCTCTCCTGCCCCAGAGTCTTGAGCCCCTGGACGAGAAGCGCCGTCTTCGGCGACAGGGAAGACGTTTCCTTATTAGTGAGGTCTTGTCGAGGCCTGATCTGTTCAAGCGAAACGACGCCCTGCAGACGTCGATCCCGACACCGCCCTGAATGCGTTCTAGGAAGGCCCCACCAGAACGAGCCTCAGCCGGCCGTGTGAGACCGATCACCGCTCGAAGCGCCCTGCCAACACCATTGGCCCAGTCGGCTGAGGGCTGCCGCCAGCCGGTTCGATGGTGACGGCGAGGACCGCCACCTGGTTGACTTCGATCGGCAGTCTGAAACTCACCTCGGTCGTGTCGCCTGACGGCTTGAAGACCTCCGACGGAATGGGTGGGCGGCCGTTCTGGATCACCCACATCTGGAAGTCTTGAGGACCGGCCAGGGACGGCAACTCATGAAGGAAAGCGACCGCCGTCCGTTCGGTCGGTTGGAGAAACGCGCTCCCGCTTGTCTCCCGATAGTTGTCGAGCCCCGCCATCCGAAGAAAACGGGTGTCGGGGCGGGTTAGAAGATTTACTCGATCGCTCAGGCTGCGGTTAGACTCTCTGAGTTGCCGGTTTTCCTCTCTGAGCCGGCTCACCTGCCGGGTAACGTCGAGATTGGTTTGCCACTGCCGCCAGGCAAAGTAACCGAGGATCGCGAGGAGAACAGATGCCGCAATTGCCCAGACGCGCCATCCATAACCCTGGTAAGTGCGACGTGGCACTGTCCGACTTCCGGTCGCCTGCTCCAGGACACGCTCCCTCAGCCCCGGAGGGGGCACGGATACCGGGAGTGTCAGAGGGAGGCTGAACAGCACTTCCCGCAACTCTGCCAGCTCTCTTCCACATTCAGCGCAACTGTCGAGATGGTGCTCGAAAACCTCCCTCTTCGGGGCGTCCAACTGCTCGAGCAGGTACTCCACGTAAATGTCTTCGAATGCCTTCTTGCTCATCGCGGAGCTTGCCTCAATGTCACTCGGAGTCGCTCCAAACCCAAGCGGATCCTGGTCTTTACAGTCCCTAAGGGCACGCCCAACCTCTCTGAAATCTCCTGGTGGGAGAGGCCCCCGTAGAAATTGAGATAAATCGGGATCTTCTGCTCGTCAGGAATCTCGGTCAGCGCCCGAAGCGTCAATTCTCTCTTCTCTTTCTGGATCGCGCTCGAAAGCGGGTCGGGACCGGAACCCGGCATCTCAAAAGCGCCAGGGTCGGAGGAGATCGAAACGTATCTGGATTCTCTTCTGGACGAGCTGCGCAGGAGGTCAATAGCCTTGTTTCTTGTCAGCGTCAACAGCCAGGTGCACAGCGAGCCACGCTCCGGCCTGAACTGCTCCGCCTTTCGCCAAACGGTCAGAAACACATCCTGTACCACCGATTCGGCGGCGGCCGTGTCTCTCAGGATTCGTTCTGCAAACGAATAGACGATGGCGGCATAGCTGTCATACAGCCTGGAGAGGGCCGCGGCGTCCCCTGTCTTTATTCGTGCCACCAGCTCTGCATCTACCGCCATCGCCTGAGAACCATGCAATCACTCAACTGATTCGAAATCAAACGGGGTGCTAGGAGCCGGTCTGTGCTGCAGCTCTCTCCACACCTATGGCAACTGCGCGCTTCAGCAGCTCCGGATCCCGGACGCCGACGGCGAGCGCGGTCTTCATGTGCTCGCGCGCTTCCCGTCGTCTTCCGTTTACATGAAGGGCCCAGGCGTAAGCGTCCAGGGTGTAGACGTCGCGCCGCCGTTTGTATTCACGTTCGGCGATCTTCAGAGCCTGGCCGGGACGGCGCTTGGCGAAGTAAAAGACCAGTTGCCGGTTGGCGTTGTCCTCCTTTTCCGCTTCGGCAAGCGCCTCTTTCTCGAACTCCCTGAACAACAGCCGCGCCTCTTGAGAGCGCCCGGCTTTCAGAAGCGCATCGGCGAGATCGTAAAGGTTCTCGGGATGCGGCGCAGCCGCGTAGCGTTGACGGAGAAGCTTCACGGCTTCGTCATACCGCTTCTGAGATATTCTGAGCCGCGCCAGTTGCGCGAGTGCATAGTGATAACCCGGAAAGTGACCGAGCGCCTGGTCAAGTACCCTCTCTGCCTCTTCGGATTTGCCGGCCATCATGTACAGATGGGCCATCTGGGTCAGGATCCACGCGAGCTCCTCGGTTTCCGGTGAGGCGGTCCGTTGGTACGCCTGCTCCAAGAACTGGATAGAGCCCTCGATGTCTCCGAACAGTTCTCGAAGATAGGCGGCCCTGGTCAGGCCGGGAACATTGCCCGGCCGCAGGTCCAGCATCCATTGCGCGGCCTCTTCCGCTCTATCGTAGTTTCCCAGTTCCACGTTAGCATCGACGAGGTAACCATAGACGAGGACGTCATCGGGCGCCCGTTTGCGAAGTCGCTCGGCTTCCTCGAGCGCTTTCGCGAACTGGTGCTTTCCCAGCAGCACCCAGACGCCGATCTTTTCTGCCTCGAAGTTCCCTGGCGCCAGACTGAGCGACTTGGCGAGCGCCGCTTCTGCCCGGTCGTAGAAAGAAGGATCGGACGTTTCACGCGCGCGGCTGCACAAAGCCCAGGCCAGCTGGTTGTAAAGCTGTACGTGCGATGCGTTCTTGAGAATAGCCTGTTCCAGTCGGGCGATCTTCTTCAGGGCGGGCGAATTTTGCTGATTCAGGTCTTGTCCGGCTGGGTATGCCGTTGAGAGGATGCTCAAGATCAAAACATTTAGAAGTCTCATTGTTCTCTCCATGTAAGTGAAGCGCCTAGTCTATTGGCCCGCCGCCCGGCTCGCCGGGATCGATGTGACGCCGGTTCCGGCCGTCGGGACAATTCGCCAGGTACGGGAATTGTGTTCGATATGGTGCGTCGTTGACGTTTACGCCGTCGCCGAGTCTCCCATTAACCGCAGGGTCAAAGCCGTCGAAGGATGCCAAGACTCCTCCGACACCTACTCGGAGAACGATATCCACCACATCGTCCTGAAGGCGTCGGCCATTTGGAAAACCAGCCGGGTCACCGCCGATCAGCCCGAGCCGGTTGATGGATTCGGGCGGCGTCGCCGGCACTCCGGTGTTCAGCCGGAGGAGATCGGCGACGGGCCCGGCCGGCGTTTCAGCCGCTGCGATCGGTTCCGCATAGGTGACCAGCGGAAGGAGATCCGTGCGCGGCGCTGCCGGAACTGCAAGGGCGCCCCCGTAAAGGGCCTCGACGATCCGAACGATCGGAGGATCAAGAAAGAATCCCGCAAATTGCGAATCACGCCGCGGACGGTCCATGCTGAAACGATCCTTCGAGCCGATTCCGATGATCAACTCGTTGATTAGCGGATTGCCGATTCTCTGCACCTGCCTAAAGGCCCCGGAATGGGTCGGCGGAGAGGGTGAACGACGGACAGTTTCCTGGCGACGCGAGGTCGTTCCCCAGACGCCAATGGTTGCTGCGGGCGATGAGGGCGGTTCGACCTGGCCCGTGCTGGTGAGGAGCTCAATGGGGACTTCTATGGCGATAGCATTGACGGCATAACCGGAGACTGTGTCACTCGCGAAATTTGCTTGAGCCTGGTCTTCGGCGGCCGTGAGCACGCCCGGGACCCCGGTTCCGAGCGTACGGAAGTTAGCCGTGTCGAACGCGGCGCCAAGGTCGATCCAGAAGGGGTCATCCGTGGTACCGGCGAAAACCGACATTCCCTCCTCAACCTGGTATGTGCCCTGGTCAAAAAGGGCCTCGTAGTCCATGGTTCGCGGCCCGGCATTCCCCGGGACCACAAACAGGGGGGAACCGTCGTCGCTCGTCAGCTCGACTCTTCGGTCGCCCCTAATCATCGTTACCGAGTAGGTTTGCCTCAGGTTGAGGCCGGGGCTCGAGAACGAGTTGATTCGGGGAGGCACTACCAGATTCTGGGTGCCTGGTTGATTGGCTCCCTGATCGCCGACTCCCGCCAGCGCGGTGTAGACACCCGGAAGCTGGTACTCGGTGCTGAACCGAAACTGAAAGACTATATCTTCTGCGGCATCGTGATTGTTGTCGATCTTGATCTCGTAACGGATGTCTGGATCGAACGGAAAGAACGTCGGGCCGTTTGCAGGCTCGAGCAACGGGTCGACGCACAGGACGATCGTAACCTTGCTGGAAGGCGTGTTCGGGGACTGGCCGGGCGCGTAACTCACAAAAGCGTAAAGATCGGTAATGTCCGCCTTGTGGTCGAGCGCGGTGATGGGCGCCTCGCGGTGATTGGATGCGGGCAATGGAAGCGCCGTGAACAGGAGTACCGACAGTCCGAGAATGCTGAACTGAAAGCTTCTTCTCATTGGTAAAGTCTCCTTTGGGCGAGTTTTGCCCAATATACGGTAGGGGGAGGGAGGTTGGATTTCGAAACCAAGGAATCATTTCAGCATCAAGGCGTGCCTGGCCCCTTGAGATCTAAATTCGGGCGGAAACGACTTCCAACGGAGTTCCGAACATTCCTGAATTCGGGACCGTCAAAGACCCCGAAGAGTTCAAAACCCTTTACGAGATGAGCTCGTTCGACGCTTGGAAGACATCGTTCGACCAGGCGCTCAGCGAGAAGACGATTATGTCTCACGGTTTCATGACCGTTCTCTTTCGAGCGGTTCAATTCGGGCGAAGGGGGACCAAGAGCTGAGATTACCTGCAAAACATTGCTATCACATCGTTGGGGACGGGTATCCGAGCACGGAACTCGGGAAACAGCACAATCGGCGGATCGACGATCAACTCCGGGGCCAACCGGAAATTCGAGCTCGTGTCACAGAGAAACTCCCGTTCGGTGCAACAAGCCAGTCGGTTTACGAGGCATTCACGACGTGGCCAGGGATCGGTGAAGCGGCAAGTTCGACCCAGATAGTTGCCCCCCTCGACAACGAACACATCTGCGCCGAGCCGGCCGCGGGCGATTTCCCCGGACAGCCGTCGACGCGCCTTCGCCAGGCGCCGGAGATCGGCCCCGGGTTTCACCGTAACCAGGAAGTCGATGTCTTTCGGGTTCTTCTTCTCAGTAGCCATTGAACCAATAAGTGCAATTTGCTCGACTTCCTCGAGCTTCGTCGCCAAACCGAGGAAGACCCGCCCAGCGTGAAGCAGGGCCCCGCGATCAGTATTCCGGTCTACCTCGACGCTTTCTTTCTCTGATTGGGACACTCTGCCGGACAGCACTGGGGGGATCTTCGCCCGCAATGAATGGATATCTCCCACTACGACCTCGTTGCCCGGACGGACGGTCAGATTGGCAAGCTTGCGTCGTAGCTCCTCCAGATAAGGACCCTTCACGCAGGCAACCGGCACGACTTGCTTTACCTCTGTAAGGAGCAGGCCGAAAAGGGGGTCGCGAACGCCGCTCGGATTGGGAATTGTTTCTTCGTCATAGAAGAGCTTGACCGGAACGCTTTCGAGCATCAGTTGAACAATAAGAATAAGCGCGTGACAGAGGGCCGCAATGCCCGATTCTTCATCGGCCTCCCGAATATAGCTTTCGCTGGCGCGAATGGCTTTCTGCTGGCCGGTTGAAGATGCTTTGACATGAATCCCGATCAGCCCGCGGGAGCGTGAAACCGTGACCGCCAATTCCCGGATGTTCTGAAGGCCGCCAAAGTGGTTGCGGATTCGCCGCCGTTTGGTGCTGAGTGTCTTTCGAGCCTTCTCGGAATCCGGAAGGAGAAAAGGGCGGACGTCGCTTTTCGGCGGGTGGTACCAGTCCTTCAACTCTGTCTTCGGTGCACTTTGAAGCACGGTAACCGGCTTCGCGCCCTTGTACCAGTCCCGACTGAATCGACCATCGGGCTCGACTAAGAAGGAAGTCGCTTTCTTTTTCAGGGCGGCGTTATGAAGCTGACGGTCTGAGGTGAGGAGGACATCCTCGGGCCGCAGAAGATGGCGGAGAATCTCGCTGTCGGGTATACCCGGGTGCTGCTCGCGGATCAGGATCGCCCCAGTCCACCGCAGCTTCGCGAAATGACGCTTCGTGAATTCGTGCACGGCCTGGTCTGAAACCGATTCATCGATGACCAGGCGCCTGACCTCCGGGCCGCCCTCTTCTTTCATGGCAAAACGAGGCCATCTTACCAGAAACCACATGCCGATCAGCCTTGGGATCCTACCCCCGCTCTGAGGAGCTGCGCGGCCCGGGAGCGCAGGCATCCTGCCTGCTCGTCCCGACCCCCCGCTTGGCTAACGGGGTCTCTCCCAATCGGCGAGGACTCTGTATACTTTCCCGCTCACTGCTTGTCGAGCCTCATACCGATCCACTGAGCTCGAGAGTAGCTCGTCATAGTCGGTCTCCGCATGCCGAATATGAGCGGTGACGGCCAGTCGAACGGCGTCTTCATCCAGAGCCTTGGCGGCAGCGCTACGTCCCACCCGCCCAGAGTACTTGCGGCACGCGTGTTCGGAAATCATCTGTTCACGTCCGGGCGGGCAATTAGGATAGAGATCCCGGACGCGCCGGCTGAAACTCTTCACGAATTCCCGATCGATTTCTTCGCGCTTTTCGGCGTCCCGCAACCTACGCCGCTCGCGCACTTCCGCGTCGGCCAGACATTCTTCTTCCGCCCGATCCAAGGCCGCCTCGTCGACGAGCAGTCCCTGCCGTTCGTATCTTTTTCGGGCTCTGCTCCATTTCAGGACCACTGCCGAAAGCCGCGAGTGCTTGCCCGCCCGCCGGGTCAGTGCCGAGTCACCTGAAGGCAGGAAAACGAGATGGTCGAGGTCCGCGCACGCCAGGCACAAGGCCTTGGGCCCCGAGAGGAAAATCCAGGCATGTCGTCCGAGCTCTTCACCGCACTCCCCACAGGTCACATCCTTGGAGGCAATGAAGACCTTGAGTCCCTCATCGTTCTTTCCAGCCACTCGCGGATTGTACCCCTCTTTTACTTCTTCGCCTTCTCTGTCCGGCGAACCTTGTAGGGGAGCGCGATGAGCTTTGCCGTGCTTGCGACTTGCTCAAACTCCGGGTCCTTGTGGACCAGTGTCGCATCAAGGGCGATTGCGGTCGCGATAATCCAACTGTCGCATACCGAAAGGGCATACGTAGCCTTGACTTCGACCGCCTTTTCAAGAATGGGTTGAGTAACATCTACTCTCTTAACTCGTAGCAAATCAAGATAGCGCGCGAATTCGTCAGAGGCCTCTCGGCTTACGTTCTTCCAAATTCTGTGTCGGGCTTCCATCCAACTCATGAACGAGACGTGGATGACCACGTCGGAACGGAGCAGGCGTTCGACTCATCCGCGCCTTCCTCGTTATTCCACAGCGTTAACAAGGCCGAGGTATCGAACACGTAGACTTCACTTCGCTTTGTCTTTTTCATCTTCCCGCGCTCTGTCCGAGCGTCTTTCCCGCAGGAGTCGTTCAGTGGAAAACGTGCCGGCCCCCCTCCC